>CAYVRE010000057.1:0-1609 GCA_964453095.1 uncultured Candidatus Saccharibacteria bacterium | reverse complement strand
CCAGCGGAATGAACGTGGGGGATAAAATTTCAGTAGAAACTTTTGCGGTTGGCGCTAAAGTGACGGTAAGCAGTATTTCCAAGGGCAAAGGTTTTCAAGGAGTTGTCAAAAGGCACGGCTTCCATGGCGGCCCAAGGAGCCATGGCCAGAAACATTCGGAGAGAGAGCCGGGATCAATAGGTGGTGGCGGTAGAGAAGGTGGCAAAGTAGCTAAAGGTATGAGAATGGCCGGCCGTATGGGGGGCGACAGAATTACGATTAAAAACCTCAAAGTTCTCGGCATTGATAACGAGAATAATATTATGCTGGTCTCTGGCGCAGTGCCAGGCAGGAGAGGAACATTAGTTGAAATAAAAGGAAATTAAAATGGAAGCGACAATATACAACCAAACAGGTAAAGAAGCAGGGAAAATCAAACTTCCCGAGAATATATTTGCTGTTCCTTGGAATGAAGCATTGGTCCACCAAGTGGCTGTCTCTATGATGGGCAATGCCAGGACGCCTATAGCCCATGCCAAAACAAGGGGAGAAGTTTCTGGTACCGGAGCCAAGCCTTGGAGGCAAAAAGGCACCGGCCGCGCCAGGCACGGTTCTCGCAGGAGTCCAATATGGGTTGGCGGCGGAGTGGCACACGGACCCAGGAATGACAAGGATTTTTCAAGGAAAATAAATAAGAAAATGAAAACCAAAGCCCTCTTTGTCGCTCTTTCCAAAAAGTTTAAAGACGGGGAAGTGGTTTTCGTCAACGACCTGCTTATGCGGGTACCCAAAACCAAAGAGGCAAAAAATATTATTTCTTCCTTATCAAAAATAGAAGGAATAAAAGGTATTTCAAAGAAAAAAAATGCTGCCTTCATTGCCCTCAGCGATAAAAATGAAGATACTTTGAAAAGTTTTAGGAATTTTGGCAACCTAGAAGTGGGTCAGACTAAAGATTTAAACGTCTTAGATCTCTTGCAATACAAATATTTAATTATGGCCGAACCGGAGAAATCAATTGCCGATTTATCCTCAAGATTAAAATAATATGGAAAAAAATTTAAAAGCAAAATACACCGACATTATACTGCGACCGAGAATTACGGAGAAGGCTAACAGGACGGTTGAAGGAAATGTCCACGCTTTTGAAATTATTTCATCGGCCACCAAGAAACAGGTTGCTGAAGCAATCAAGGCTTTTTACAAGGTAGTTCCTCTAAAAGTTAATATAGTTAAAAATCCGGCCAAGGAAGTTTTCGTAAGGGGCAAAAAAGGATTCAAAGCGGGAGTTAAAAAAGCTTATGTTTATCTCAAAGAGGGGGACAAAATAGAATAATTTTATGGCAATTAAGACTTACAAACCAAGGACGAAATCAAGAAGGCATATGTCAGTAGTGTCTTATAAATCAATTTTGACCAAAAATAAGCCAACCAAAGCACTTACCTTCGGTCGCAAAAGAGCTGTTGGTAGGAATAATGCCGGTCGGATAACCGTACGCCACAAAGGTTCGGGGCACAAGAGATTGTTCAGAGAAATTGATTTCAGATACGGCAAAATAAGCATACCTTATAAGATTATTTCAGCAGAATACGATCCGAACCGCACTGGCTTCATAGGCCTGGCTGTTTA
>CAYVRE010000056.1:0-1611 GCA_964453095.1 uncultured Candidatus Saccharibacteria bacterium | reverse complement strand
AAGCGTAAAAGTTTTATACGAAGATAATCATATTATTGCGGTGGTGAAGCCTTCTGGGGTTTTGACGCAGGGGGACAGTTCGGGCGAGCCTTGTTTAATGGATATGGTTAAGGATTATCTTAAAGAAAAGTATAAAAAACCCGGTAATGTGTTTTTGGGATTAGTGCACCGGCTGGATAAGCCGGTATCCGGAATTGTTTTATTCGGAAAAACATCAAAGGGGGCTTCAAGATTATCAGAGCAATTCAGAAACCACACAATACAAAAGACTTACCACGGAATTGTTATCGGAAAACCAAAAGAGAGCAGGGGAGTGATAAGAGAAAAAGTTAATAAGATATCTTTTTTCGCCGAAGGATTTACCGATAAGACAGATGAAGAGCTTTTAGCTGAAATTAAGAAAGCGACCAAGACCAGAACAGCAGAGCTGGAATATGAAGTTATGAAATCAAATGATAAATACAGCCTGATAAAGATCCTGCCCAAGACAGGCCGGTTTCACCAGATAAGAATACAGATGGCTAACATGGGAAACCCAATTCTGGGCGACGAGAAATATGGCGCCAAAGGTTCGTTGCCCGATAAAGGCATCGCATTATCTGCAACAGCGATTTCTTTTAAATCAGCCACCGATGAAAAGCAGGTTGATTTAAAAATAGATATACCGGAAGAATGGAAGAGGTATATATAGTTATCCACAGGTAGACCCTTGATTTCCTTGCTGAGTAAGGGGATAATTATATCAATAATATGAAAAAGGTCGAAATTCGATAAAACTTAAAACAAATAAAATATGAACTATACTGATTGGTCATTATCAATTATCCAGCCGCTTTTACAGCAATTTGTGACTTTTTTAGCTAATTTAGTATTGGCTATAATCGTCTTTTTAATCGGTTATTTAATTTCCGTAGGAATCGGAAAACTGGTAACCGAAATACTGAAAAGCGTAAAATTCAACAAACTCTTTGAAAAAGAGGGATGGAGAAAGGCCTTGCAAAGGGCTAACGTTGAGGTCAACGTGTCCGAATTTATCGGAGCCATCTTCAAATGGGTTTTTGTAGTAGTGGCGTTATTACTGGCGGTGGATATACTTAATTTGACCTCGTTTGCAGGATTCTTAACGCAGGTGTTGAATTATCTGCCCAACGTAATTGTGGCTGTATTAGTTTTCGTCGTCGCAATAATCATCTCTGACATCGTAGAGAAAATTGTCAGGGTATCAGTGGAAAGATTAAAAGTAGGTTATGGATATTTAGCTGCCTCAATTGTAAAATGGGCAATCTGGATCTTCACCTTCTTTTTGATCTTAGATCAATTATTGCCTGCCAGCCTTTTAGTAAAAACCCTATACAGTAGCATTGTTTACGGCATAGTAGCAGCTATTGCATTAGGGGTAGGTATTGCTATTGGTCTTGGCGGAAAAGATGTTGCAGCTTCAGTTTTGGATAATATGTACAGAAAGATAAAGGAATAATATTTTAGACATTGGATTTACCCCAAATGCGGGGTTTAGCGAAACACACAAAAAGACGCGTACGTACCGCGCCTTTTTGTTTGCAAAAAATAAAAAATATGTTAGCATAAATTTGGTTTTTATTTTATGGTTCG
>CAYVRE010000055.1:0-1642 GCA_964453095.1 uncultured Candidatus Saccharibacteria bacterium | reverse complement strand
TTACCCGACCCGGTTGACAAATAATATAAATTATGATAAGTTTTTTAGTTATATTAGCACATTGTAAAATTTAGTGATTTACAAATCAGGAGAAATCGTTAAATTTCGCAGGAAAGGAGGAAAGTTGAAGAGTTGAAACAGGCGGCTAAAATACAGGAGTAAACCCCAAACAACCAAACAAGAGAAAGGAGACAAAACATGAGAAAAGACAGAAGAGAGATGGGCATGGATGATGATGAGCGGCCGGAGTTTGAGTTTATAGTATCACTTTTAGCGGCGTTAGAGTCAAGTATAGACAAGGAGTCTCTTCGTCGCCAGGGCCGGGAACAACAAGACTCGCTCAGAGGAAACGGGGAAAGTCTGGAAATGACAATCGGAGAAAGCGTGTCCAATGCCCTTTTGGAAGGCGACCGGACGGTAATAAAACGTCTGGGTAGAGACCTGGCCGACCACAAGAGGGCGATGGCCTCTCTGAAAGAAGAGCTTAAAAGCTCCAGGGAAAAGGAGGCCAGCTGGATTGAGGTTGTCAAAGGCTTGAATCAGGATATGAATAATCTTCGGGAGGGAGGATTGCACGAAGCAGAAGAGAGGGTGGCTTTTCTTGGGGAAGAAAACATCTCTCAGCAGATAATTATTGAGACTCTTCGGAGAAACGGCCAAAAGGCATACGCCAATCTACGGCAAGCGGAAGTCTTTGCAGGCAGGGCGGCCAAGGCAACCGCGATTCTCTCCGCCGTCAGTCCCAAAACCCACGAGCCGGAGTGCCTGGCCGCAATTGAAAGCGCCCTGAAGGCTCTAAACGGTGAGGATACGGCAGCCGAATATCAGGCGGCAGAAGCGCCTGGTCGTCAAGACGAGGTTTAAAACCTCTGCCCGTTTGATGAAAAAAACCAATGTTCCTATAATTTTTAAATAGATAAGGGGCCTTTTTTATTTTTTAAAAGAATAAAAATAAGCCGGGGGTAGGAGTAGAACAATGTTCTATCTCTACGCTCGGCTTTTTTGTACATGTTTCATAATAAGGCCTCGGCTCTTCGCAGGGCTCTTCTGCCTGATTTTCTCATTGTCGTGGCGCCTGCCCTGGGTTGCGAATTTATTCTAACCTCAAAGGCCGCACCGGGGATATGGCATCTACCGGTCGCGTTGCAACGTTTGATTCCTGCTTCTGACAACGCGGTGCAATTCCAGTCTTCGTCCACTTTTTTGCAGCCTAATCTTTCCCAGTGTTCACACTGCATGATCCCTCCTTTTCTTGATTGTTTTTGGCAATGCGGACATCTTAGCATAAAATAAAAAAAAGTAAAGTATTTAAAATAGTTTTTGGTTTGGATATTTTTATAATTCAGGTAAAAGACAGGGGGTTTTATTGGGCTTGCTTTTTTATTTAAAATAAGGTAAATTGAGATAGTTACAAAAGTCCGTATTCGGCTGCAATTTCCAAATTTTGGTATAATTGTTTTCTAAATTTTATCGCCTATATATCTATATAAGCTTAAAAATTTATAAAAAATTCTGTTTAAAATTTGGAAATTTCGCTACGAAAGAGACTTTTGTAACCATCTCTTTTAAAATATTAAAAGTAAACGCACATTTTAACAACGAGGAGGGAAGCTATGCATATTGGAATAGTTGGTTATCGGGG
>CAYVRE010000054.1:0-1673 GCA_964453095.1 uncultured Candidatus Saccharibacteria bacterium | reverse complement strand
ATGAAATGACGGGAGCAAAACTTCTGGATCTTTTTGCCGGCAGCGGCGCAATTGGTATCGAAGCGATCAGCCGCGGCGCAAAGGAAGCGGTCTGCGTAGAGAAAGACAAGGCGGCGTATATTTGCGTTCAAAAGAACATCAGCAAATTAATGATAGGCGCATGTTGCCGGGCGATTTGCAAGGATGCGGCAACAGCCCTTAAAAGGCTTAACGAACGCTTTGATATCATCTACCTCGACCCTCCCTATGCCTACTATTCCGAGCAGAAAGAGTACCTCTTCGGCATTTTGGACCTCATAAAAGAAAAAGGGCTGCTAAAAGAGGAAGGAAGCCTCTTTCTTGAAGCAGACAAAAAAGCAGGCGTAGAAGACTGGCTCTTCGAAAAGTGGGGCCTATACCTAAAAAAAAGTTATAAAAGCGGCAAATCCAGCCTGCACCGGCTTATGCGAAGTAGCACTAGTCGGCGATAGCGCCGTTTTCATAATGGGTAATAGTTACCTGTCCATTTTTGCCATATCTTTTCTTTTCGCCATGAAGCTTGTCATCTTTGTAGTTCTGCTCCATCTGCAAAGTACCGTCATCGTAATATCTTAGGAGTTTGCCGTGACGCAAGCCATTTTGAAACTCTCCTTCAAAAACCACCACCCCTTCCTGATTCCAAGAGAAGCACTTACCATGTTTTTGATCATTTTGGTAATTATTAACAGCCGTTAAATTACCGGATTTAGAAAAGATTTTTTCCTCGCCCTCTTTTTTTCCCTTGGAAAACACGGTCTCTTTGTGTACCTGTCCGTTTGGAAAATACTCAAAAGATACCCCTTCCTGCAAATCATTAACAAACTGCATTAGCATTAACATCTTGCCGGTAGCGGAATAAATGATAGCGGGGCCCTCTTTTTTACCTGCGGCAAAGAGGGTTTTAGCTATAAGAGCACCCTGTTGGTTATATTCAAAAAATTCCCCTTCCAATTGGTCATATTCAAAAAAGCCTTCGGAAATTTTTACCTTTTTGCCCTCAGGATCGGTAATAGAGACGTTGTAAGGACCATGCTTGCGATTCTTTTTGTAAATAAAAGTTATTTATTAACAATGAATGGGTAGATTCATCTGACGGAAAGACTTTCTTAACATACGATCCTTCTACAGGAGAAGAATTGGCAGAGTTAGCCTTAGCGGGTAAAAAAGATGTTGACAAAGCAGTAAAAGCTGCGAAAGCAGCATCCTATGCATGGAAAAATACAGATGGAGATACAAGAGCAAATCTGATGATGAAAGCATTAGATATTATGAAAGGAAGACATAAAGAACTTGCTAAATGGGAAGCCAGGGATGTGGGTAAACCTATTTACGAAACAGAGAATACGGATTTACCATATGCTTTTATGGCAATGGAGTATTTTTCAAATAAAGCTCGTCAGATTAGAGGTGATCAAGTCCCAATTAAAGATGATGTAGCATTATGTTATGAAACATGGGAACCGTATGGAGTGGTTGGGTCAATTATTCCTTGGAATTTTCCAATACATATTGCTACAAGAACTATATGCCCGGCGCTATCAGCAGGTAATACTGTTGTACTTAAAGCTTCATCTTTGGCTCCTATTACGGTTAGTATGCTTGGTGAAATTTTTCTTGAAGCAGGATATCCCAAAGGAGTGTTTAATGTCGTTTCA
>CAYVRE010000053.1:0-1681 GCA_964453095.1 uncultured Candidatus Saccharibacteria bacterium | reverse complement strand
CGCCTTTTTGCTTTTCTAATTTTCCTGCCACAATCGCGTGATAAGTTTTTTGTATCGTATGCTCTCTAAATTGTTCGGATAACCTTGAAGCTCCTTTCGAGGTTTTTCCAAACAAAACAATCCCCTGCACGGGCTTGTCTAACCTATGCACCATGCCGAGGAATACGTTACCTGGCTTTTTATACTTCTCTTTAAGATATTCTTTAACTTCGTCCATTAATGACCTATCTCCTGTCCTATCTCCCTGCGTCAAAAACCCGGCTGGCTTTACCACCGCAATTATATGATTATCCTCGTAAAGCACATTTAATCTTGACATATTTTTTTATATGTTATAAAATCTAAATAGGTACGTGGATTCAATTGAACCGTAGAATGAAGGAGACGACAGTGGCTTTCAAGGCGAGGATCAGAAACAAGTCCGAGTGGCAGAAAAGCAACTGCCTCTTCTGCAAAGGAGTCGCCACAAAGGAGGCCTTCCTTGCGAGAGGTGGAAAATCCAGCGTCATCAGATGCTGCAAGCGTTCGGCCTGCATGCAGGCCGCCAAGAGGCAGGCCAAGACCACACTACTGCTACTGTTGGCCGAGACAACCTGACGAGCCGGCTGATCCGGCACTACACGTACAGAGCATCACGTCCGCTTTTCGCACACGCGGATGTGATGCTTCTTCATTTACAAAATCTACTCACTACAAACTACTAACTAATAACTGTCTTATCCTGTCTGCCTCGTCTTCAACCAACGGCCCGTCGTATTCTCCGCTGTGGGCGTGCGAACCCGCGTATGATGGCTTTTTCTGGTCTAAATGCAAACTGAAAATTAATCTATCGCCCTTATGCCGTAAATAAATATGGAACCTTGGGTAATTTTGGCCAGTCAACTTTCTTACTAAATTATATTCCCCGTTGTCTTTTGTATCAATAATAAGATAGCCAAGTTTTCTGGCAACCACAACCACATTTTCTTTTATATTTTCAATTGTAAAATCCACGGGTCGATGAGCGGAGCGAAGAGACTTGCTTCGGAAATGAGGGTAAAAATATGTGATTATTCATATAGCCCTCATTTACGCTGAAAACCTTTTAGCTATCCGTGTTTAAATTCGATTACGTCGCCGTCTTTGACGATATATTCTTTTCCTTCTGTACGCAATTTTCCAAGCTCTCTGGCTTTAGGATACCCACCAGCATCAATTAAATCTTGCCAAAAAACAACTTCTGCTTTCACAAACTTATCTTTAAAGTCAGTATGTATTGCAGCTCCGGCAATTGGAGCTGTATCGCCATTATTAATTGTCCAGGCTCTTGTTTCATCTTCTCCTGTTGTTAAAAAAGTAATTAAACTTAAAAGTTCATAAGATTTTTTAATTAAAACATCTGTTTCCGACAGCTCCGGCAAGCCCAACTCTTTTCTTTCTTCCCGGCCCATTCCTTCTGCCTCAAATTCTGATTGAACGTCAACAATCACATAATCTTTTAATGTTTTTTTAACTTCATCTGAAACCTCCTCCTCTGTGCCATTCAACAGATATAATCTTGGCTTAAAGGTTAAAAGCTGAAAACTATTTAAAATTTCTTTTTCGTCATCAGTAAATTCCTGGTCTATTAAAACTTTTTCCTGCACCAAAAACTCTTTTGCTTTTTGCAAAACGGCCATTTCTTTTACCGCCTCCTTTTTAT
>CAYVRE010000052.1:0-1754 GCA_964453095.1 uncultured Candidatus Saccharibacteria bacterium | reverse complement strand
ATATTATTAAAACAAAAAACATGAAAGGATTTGTTTCAAACATAGAAAAAGATACGCTGGAGAACGAGAACTTCAGAAAGGTTCTCTACACTTCAAAACACAGCCAGCTGGTTTTGATGTCTCTGGCTCCCAACGAAGAAATCGGGATGGAAGTCCACTCGGATAACGATCAGTTTTTTCGCATTGAAAAAGGATTGGGCAAATGCATTGTTGACGGCAATGAATACGAGATTAAAGACGGTTCAGCAGTAGTCGCGCCCGCAGGATCCCAGCATAACATCATTAACACTTCCGGCGCAGACAGATTAAGTATCTATACAATTTATTCTCCGGCCCACCACAAAGACGGCATTGTTAGGCCGACAAAAGCAGAAGCTGAGGATCCAGCTAACGACGAAGAATTCGACGGAAAGACAACTGAGTAAAAAATCTATGGGATTTTCAAGAATCGGAAACCTTTTTGTTGTATTGGTAATGACAGCGGTTTTATCGTCCGGTATTTTTTTGGTTTTGCAGCCAGCAAATTTTTCCGAGCCGGAGCAGGTAGCAGCGGTTTCTATTGTCCAAAATAGCGTTGCTAAAGAAGCTATCGGCATAGATGATTTGGCTATCCCGCTGCCTCCTCCTCTTCCGCAAAAACTGAGCAATCCTCCGGAGGTTATAAAGGCGGTTTATGTCACCGGCTGGTCAGCCGGCGTCAGAAAATATCTTAACTATTTAAGCAATCTTTTTGAGGCAACGGAAATCAATGCTGTGGTGGTGGACATAAAGGGAAGCAACGGGCTTGTATCTTATGCCTCGGGCGCCGAGGAAGTTAAGAAATACCATCTTAACAATAATGCGATATCAGACATCAATGCCCTGGTCAGATTTTTCCATGACAGGAATATTTATGTAATAGGCAGGATAGCTGTTTTTGAAGACCCGGTTTATTCCAAAGTCAGGCCTGAAATAGCGGTCTATAACAAGGCTAAAACAGAAGATTTGTTGGGGGACCCCTCGGGTCGGATTTTATGGCAGGATAACAACAAATTGTCCTGGCTCGATCCTGCTTCAAAAGAGGCCTGGAAATACAATGTTTCTTTGGCAAAAGATGCGCTTTACCATGGGTTTGATGAAATAAACTTCGACTATATCCGCTTCCCCACTGATGGCGACACAAAAAATATGGGATTTCCCATCTGGGACGGAAAGACGCCGAAGGCGGCAGTGATAAAAGAATTTTTCCAGTACGTAAGGCAAGAGCTGGCCGGAGAAAAGATATCAGCTGATTTGTTCGGTTTAACAACAGTTAATACGGATGATATGGGCATCGGACAAATTATTGAAAACGCTTTTGAAACTTTTGACTATATCTCCCCCATGGTCTATCCTTCTCATTATGCTAAAACTTTCATCGGCTTCAAAAATCCGGCTGAATATCCATATGAAGTTATCAGATATTCTATGGACAGGGCTCTGTCCAGAAAGAATATATATATTAAGAAGTATGAGGCGCTGGTTCTAAAAAAGAGCGAAGCATCCGGTTCTCCGGCAGCTGAATTGCAGCAGACATTGAATCTTATTCCGGCCATGGGTCCGTTAGCCAAATTTAGGCCATGGCTGCAGGATTTCGATATGGGCGCTGATTATACGGCGGATATGGTAAAAAAAGAAATAAAAGCCACGCAGGATTCCCTGGGGGATGAATATGCCGGTTTTATGCTTTGGAATCCGTCAAACATCTATACGCAGGGAGCTGTTTTGAAATAAAA
>CAYVRE010000051.1:0-1828 GCA_964453095.1 uncultured Candidatus Saccharibacteria bacterium | reverse complement strand
TCTTAAGAAGGCGTTTTTAGGGGATGAACTTCTCCTTCGCGATACAGCCACTGCCCGTTAATTTTTTCAAAAAAGCTTTTTTCCATGAAAGTGGCGTCTTTCCCGCCCTGATCAAGGTGGGCGACAAAGGTTACCGTAGCTGAATTGTCTTGTTGCTTAAAGTCCTGTATTTCCAGACGATTAAATTGTGTTGCTTTGCAAAAAGCTAAAATCTCTTGCTTCCATGTTTTTTTGTCTTCGGAATACGCCAAATTTTTAAGATGAGTAGTTTTGATGATATATTCAGGCAAGTGGAGCGCATAGGCGCAATATCTTGAGCGCATGAGCGCTAAAGCGTCTTTGGCAGCTTTTCCTTTGTGAAGCGGTTTGCAGCAGTTGTCATATGATGCGCCGCTACCGCAGGGACAATAATTAATATCTGTCATCGACAGTTTCTCCACTTATTGGTTGTGATTTGCTTAAATTAGGGCTGATAGCGCACCATCAGCACGGTGATGTTGTCTCTGCTGCCGTGTTCTTTGGCAGCGGTAATCAGCCAATCAACAGTGGCTTTGATAGATAGCTGTTCTTTTAGAATTTCTTCTATAGCCGCTTCTGGTAAATAATCCGAAAGACCGTCGGAGCATATGAATACAAGATCGCCATCTTCTATGGGCGAGTGGCTTATTGAGGGTTCTACGTTTCCGGAAGGGCCGATTGCTTTGGTAATGACATGGCTATAGGGCGCCGGTAGTAGCTCGCCTCTTTTGAGCTCGCCGCTGCGGATCAATTTGTTTTTTAGTGAGTGGTCTTCTGTCAGACGAATAAGTCTTCCTTTACTGAATCGGTAGAGGCGGCTGTCGCCTACATGGGCAAAGAGCAGCTGGTTTTCATGCAGAAAAAAGCAGCAAAGGGTAGTTCCCATTCCCTGAAAGGCAGGATGTTCTTTGCCCATAGCGTGAATGTGCCTGTTGGTGTCCTTAATGGCATCTTTGAGCTGTAATAATAGTTGTCTGGGGTCTTTTATTTGCTCTCGCAATTTAAGAGCGGCGTTGCAGATATCCAAAAGAGTTTCTTTGGCGGCAACCTCGCCGGCATTAGGGCCTCCCATACCATCGGCCAGAGCGTAAAAATGCTGTTCGTGCAGGCAGGAAAAAAAATCTTCATTGTTCTGCCTGATGGTGCCAATGTCGGAAAAACCATATACTTCATGCATGGGTTAGCTCTCATTAAGAAAAATTAGCAGATGGATAATTCCGGCTGCGTTAAAAATAATATGCAAAGTAATAGGAGCTATTAGGCTTTTTTGCTTTTCATAAACAAGTCCTAAAAAGCAGCCAAGAACAAAAAGCATGCTGACAATCATTAGGTTGCTCCAGCCTTGCGCAAAAGCGAAATGCATAAAAGCAAAAGCTGCTGAAGCTGTCAGGATGGCGGCTTTGGGTCCTAGCAGTTGTTTTAGATAGTTTTGTAAATATCCGCGAAAAACAATCTCTTCGATAACAGGGACGATTAGGATAACGGCAATGATCATCAAACAAAAAAGAGAGGGCTGCGCAAGAGCTTGTTTTAGCAGTTGAATGATGATCTGATCGGGTAGGTCTTTAATGTGCAAAACGCCAAGAAGAAATAGATGGGCGATTTCACCTGTAAAAAAAACAAAAGGAAAAGTTAGCAGCCAAAAAAGCGCTCCTTGAATAAATGGTTGTTTCCAACCGGCACCTGCTTTGGGAAAGAGTAAAAAGCGCACTTTAGCGCTTATGGTCCATGAAAAGACTAGCAGCACAGGTAGTATTAAAATGATGCCCGAAAGATCAATGTAACTGGCGGCAAAATAATAAAAGCCGCT
>CAYVRE010000050.1:0-1922 GCA_964453095.1 uncultured Candidatus Saccharibacteria bacterium | reverse complement strand
CGGACTTTCATTCTTAAAACAGGCTTCGATAACCTTGCTTGACTCAAAATGATAATACCCAGTCTTATCAGATAAAATTTCAGCCTGGGTGCCCTTGCCGGCTCCTGGCTGGCCAAATAATATAATAACTTGTTTTGACATAATAATTTTTATTAAAATGTTTCGTACTCCCGCATCTGAAGCTGGGCATTGATCTGCCTCAGAGTATCTAAGACCACGCTCACAACGATCAGAAGCGAAGTGCCTCCGATTAAAAATGTAAAGCCGGTCACACCGGTGAGCCCGCTTACGATTGAAGGCAATACTGCGATAAGTCCCAAAAACATGGCTCCAGTGAATAGAACCCTATTCAGAATATGCTTTAGAAAATCACTGGTTGGCTTGCCCGGCCTGACTCCGGGGATGAACCCGCCCATTTTTTGCAGATTCTCCGCAATGGTTTTCGGATCAAAGGTAACTGCGGTATAGAAATATGTGAAGAGAATAACTAATAGAAAATATAATATTCCGTGCACCCAGATGTTATTGAAAAAAATGCCCACGGCCGTAGCAACGCTGCCCACCATACCGGGCGATCCTCCCAAAAAGTTGGCTATCATGCCGGGAAATAAAAGTATGGACAAAGCGAAGATGATAGGGATAACCCCTGCCGGATTAACATTCAACGGCAGATAAGTGGAAACTCCGCCGTACATTTTCATTCCCCTTATTCTTTTTGCATAGGAAACAGGAATATTTCTTCTGGCCTCGGTAATTAAAACAACTCCCGCGATTATAACAACCGCAAGCACGATGAAAATCAAATAAGAAGGAATCTTTGACGGATCCCAGCTGACCAGCGTCTGAAAGATATTTATAGGCAAACTGGCAACTATACCGGCGAAAATCAAAAGCGAGATGCCATTACCCATGCCCTGTTCTGAGATAATTTCTCCCAGCCACATCAAAAACATCGCTCCGGCCGCGATTGTTAATATGGAACTTAAAAGCAAGGGCAATGAAAGGCCGGTAATAATGCCCTGCCTCTGGAAAACCGTAAGCATTCCGTAGCCTTCAAAAGCCGCCAGAGGAATAGTAAGCCATCTTGAGTATTGATTGAATTTCTGCCTGCCTGCCGCCCCTTCCTCCTTGTACATTTTCTCCAGCGCCGGAAAAATCATTGTCAGCAACTGCAGAATAATCGTGGCTGTAATATACGGCCCCAAACCCATTAAAACAACAGAGAAATTGCTTAAAGCTCCTCCTGAAAATATATTCAGAAGGCCGAAAACTTGGTTTTGGTCAAAAAACTTTCTGAGATTCTCCGTACCAATACCGGGAATAGGGATATTGGCTGCTATTCTAAAAATAACAAAAAGGAAAACCACGAAAAGAAGTTTGTTCCTAAGTTCTTTATTCTTAAAAAGAAATACTAATTTTTCGTACCACATAGATTAAATCTATTTAACAGTCCCGCCGGCTTTTTCTATAGCTTCTTTGGCGGTTTTTGATACTTTGCAACCCTCGACAACCAGCTGTTTTGTCAGTTTGCCGGAACCCAATATTTTAACCTTGGGCCTCTTTCCTTTTATCATACGAATAATTCCTTTTTTAATCAAATTATCCGGGCTGATAATCTCCCCGTCTTTTGATGTTTTTTCCAAAGTTTGAAGATTTACAACTACTGAATAATCTTCCAGGACAAAACTTCTGTATCCTCTTAATTTAGGATACCTCTTTATCAATTCCCTTATAATCGGCACCATCTTCCTGCCAGCCCTGGATTTCTGCCCTTTGTTGCCCTTGCCGGAATAAGTTCCTTTCTTTCCTCCCCTGCCTACTCTTTTTTTGTCCCTATTGGCGTGTTTTGGTTTTAATTGGTGTATTTGCATTTTTTTAACTTTTTGATTTCAATTTCTTTAATGCTTCTATTGTTGCTCTGG
>CAYVRE010000049.1:0-1974 GCA_964453095.1 uncultured Candidatus Saccharibacteria bacterium | reverse complement strand
GGGGACGAGAATTTCCTGGGCGTCGTCGGCTACTATCTTTATTTCTCCGTTGCGCTCGTCAACGCGTCCGGCCACGAAGATGATCTTGTTTTCCTGCAAGGCCACCGGGTTTCTTTCCAAAAGGTTGGGGAATATGACGATCTCTGTTTTTCCCGTCAGGTCTTCCAGTTTCATAAACAGCATCGGCTTGCCATTTTTGGTGATAATTTTTTTGACAGAGGAAACCAATCCGCCGACTATGATTTTTTTATTTACCATTGCTCCGTCAATTTTTATAATCGGAGTCGTCTTGCTTTCCAGAAGCTTTTTAAATCCGTGGAGCGGGTGAGAGCTTACATACAGCCCCAACAGTTCTTTTTCCCAGCCCAGTTTTTCGAAGTTGCTGGCCGGGGTTGCTGCCTCAAGCCTTATATCATTATTGCCTATTTTCGTGTCGGCGAAAAGCCCCATCTGGTTGGTGTTCTGTTTTTTACTGTTTTCGCGGGCAATTTCCAGCATTTTCTCCAGATTCTGCAGAAGCTGGTTTCTCTCGGCAAACTCGTCGAAGGCGCCGGACTTGATTAGGGCCTCCATTGATTTTTTGTTCAAGTCCTTTGATTTAACCCTATGTATAAAGTCTCCGATAGATGCAAATTTTCCGTTGGCCTTTCTTTCTTCCACCACCGCGTCTATTATATTCACCCCGACATTTTTAATTGCCAGCATGCCGAATCTTATCTGGTTTTTGCCTTCGACAACCGTGAAGTTTTTCAAGCTTTCATTAATGTTGGGCGGTAGAACCTCAACCTCCATCTTTTTGCATTCATCAATTAGAAATGCGATTCTTTCCACGTCGGTTCTTTCAGAAGTTAAAACAGAGGCCATGAATTCAACAGGGTAGTGGGATTTTAAATAGGCGGTTTGATAGGCGATTGTGGCGTAAGCGGCTGAATGGGACTTATTAAATCCGTAGGAAGCGAAAGGCAGAATCCACTGCCATAATTCCTCGCCGATCTTTTTTGAAGCGCCGTTTTTCACAGCTCCCTCGACGAACTTTGTCTCCTGGGCATCCAAAAGGTCTTTAATTTTCTTTCCGACTGCTTTTCTTAAAACGTCCGCCTCGCCCAAACTAAATCCGCAGACCTCCTGGGCTATTTTCATCAGTTGTTCCTGGTAAATACAAATTCCGTAGGTATCTTTTAATATCGGCTCAAGTTTGGGATGCAAATATTCTATTTCCTGCCGGCCGTGTTTTCTGGCAATGTAGTCGGGAATAAACTGCATAGGTCCGGGCCGGTAGAGCGCAACCATAGCGGTTATGTCATCAAAGGCCGTGGGCTTTAATTGTTTCAGGTAATTTTTAATTCCGTCGCTTTCAAGCTGAAAAATCGATGTTGTCAGGGCATCCTGCAAAAGCTTATATGTCTTTGCGTCGTCGTAGGGGATATTATCCAAGTCAATTTTCAGCTGATTATGCAAAACATAAATGCGGGCCAGCGTATCTTCTATTATAGTAAGGTTTTTTAATCCCAGAAAATCCATTTTCAAAAGGCCAAGGTCTTCGATGCCGTGCATTTCATACTGGGTGATGATGCCTTCTTCCGATTGGGTGGATCTTTGCAGGGGCACGGAATCAGTTAAAGGTTTTGCTGAAATCACAACTCCGCAGGCATGGGTTGAAGCATGGCGGGCAACTCCTTCGAGTTTTTTGCCTAAATCAATCAGTCGTTTGGCCATGTCGTCTGTTTCGTATTTGTCTTTGAATTCATCAACTTTTTCTAAAACCTCTGCCAGGTCCATACCCATGGGAACCATTTTGGCCAGCTGGTCGCAATAGGAATATGTATATTGCAAAGCCCTGCCGACATCTCTTATAACAGCTCTGGCCGCCATTGTTCCAAAGGTGATAATCTGCGCAACATGGTCCGCCCCGTATTTTTCAGCCACGTATTTTATAACCTCGTCTCGTCTCCGGTCGGCAAAATCCAAATCAAT
>CAYVRE010000048.1:0-1987 GCA_964453095.1 uncultured Candidatus Saccharibacteria bacterium | reverse complement strand
CAACCCCTCCCAGAGCTCGTAAAACAGCTTGTAGCCCTGGATCCAGTTAGAGCTGGTAATATTGACCAAAACAACCCAAGGCGAGTGCTACGGGCTTTAGAAATTGTTTTGAAAACCGGAAAACCGGTCCCAGGATTGCAAGGACGGGCCTTGCAATCATCTGTTTTGCAAATAGGAATTAAGAAATCAAAAAGCGAACTCAAGGAATTAATACACAAACGCCTGATGGAAAGATTGGAAAAGAACGCCATAATAAATGAAGTTAAAAAACTGCACAAAAATGAAGTTTCATGGAAACGACTTGAAGAATTTGGCTTAGAATATCGCTTTGTCGCACAATATCTCCAAAACAAATTTATTTACCAAGAAATGACAAACAAAATTCAGATTGAGTCGGAACACTATGCCAAACGCCAAATAACGTGGTTTAAAAGAGACAAGCGAATCAAGTGGGTCAAAAATTATAAAGAAGCTGAAAAATTGATTAAAAAATTTATAAAATGAGAAAGGGAGAAAGCTATGCTCTCTCCCTTTGCTTTGATAGGCATATCCTGCCCACGTGATAGGTCCGGCATTGAGCGCCGTCTCTTTCGTGGCAGTCATGGTCATGCCACCTAAGAAGGGCTGGAGGCCCTTCTTTGGCTGTGCCACCCACAGAAGTAACATCAGCCTCTGAACAGCTCATGCGCTTTTTCCGTGGCTTGGGCGGGACATCCGAGACCTTAACGGCACAGGGGACAGGTTCGCGTCCTGGCGCAAAAATCCTAATACGTCTCTCCGGGGCTTCTGGGGGTATGGGCATCTCGTCAAGGAAGGCCTTCGTTAACCTTACCTTGGGCTTTGCACGAACGGCCACTCGTAGTCTCGTGCAGAGATTTTTCAAAACTCTCTCTAGACCGTTCGGAGGACGCCCGCGTCGCTTGCCCGTTCGCGACTTTGGAGGAAGGGGCGGTGCTTTTATAGCAGCGGCAGTCCGGGGACGCTGCACTGGTACAGGCTTACCTCCGAGTAAGCTAACCCTTATAGACTCAACCGCTTCATTGAACTCCTCTTCAGTCAGTGACTTCTTGCAGGCGCTACACTCATAAGTGAGCATGTTGTGTATGCACAGCTCGAGACCCTTGTTTGGCATCTGATCACCTCTCTTTCTTGTAAGCGCCATGGAACGACAATCTTCCGCCGTTGGCGAAAAAATACGGCCAGTTGAAAGAACAAGAAAAGCGGGCTTTTGCCCGCCTATCTTCTTACTTCAACATTTCTTTTAATAATTTCTGCACCGACTCGGGATTTGCAGTTCCGCGAGTCCGAGCCATAACTTGGCCCGACAGGAACTGAACAGCATTTTTCTTTCCGGCTTTATAGTCCTCAACTGCTTTGGGATTTTTTGCAACAATTTCTTTTACAATTTTTTCTAACTCGCCATCATCTGACATCTGCCTCCAATTATTTGCATCTACAATAGTTGAGGGATCAGATCCGGTGTTGAACATATCAGCTAAGACCATTTTAGCGACCTTGCTTGAAATTTCTCCTCGGAAAATCATCTTTATAAGTTCGGAGAAATTTTCCGGCGTTATCTTAAATTCCGTCTCCACAAATTCCGCGCCATTCAACAACCCCTTTATGTCAGAAATCAAATAATTAGCTATTAATTTAAATAATTTCTTTTCCTCTTTATCAGGAATAATCTTGTTGCTGTATTCTGTCTCTATCCAACCCTCAAATTCAGAGACAACTTTCTCAAAATATTCTCCAAGATCTTTGTTCGAAATAAATATCTCTACAGAATCTTTGTCTAGCCCAAATTGGCTCTCAATCCTTCTTCTTTTTTGCTCTGGTAATTCTGGCATACTTAATTTTATCTCATTTATATAATCCTTGTCAAAATGCATTGGCTGTAAATCGGGTTCCGGAAAATATCTGTAATCGTGCGCCTCTTCTTTTTCTCTTTGAGAAAACGTTATCTCTTTTTTATCATTCCAACCGC
>CAYVRE010000047.1:0-2015 GCA_964453095.1 uncultured Candidatus Saccharibacteria bacterium | reverse complement strand
GAAAGAAGGGTCGTTTGCGGAGTCTGCGGTGATAACATATTTTGAAGCCCACAGAGATATAAGCCAACAATATGCCCAGATAGGGACAGAAAAATGCTCAAAATGGCTTTCCTCGCATAATCAATAATTATGCACCACGAGAATTTTTCTCGTAGCGTTCTATTGATAGATTGAGTTTGACAGGGAGTTTAGCAGTGGTAATATGGGGGTATGAGGGTTACAAAATGCGATTTATGCAAAAAAGAAATTAAGGGCAAGGCGATTAACGCCGGATTTGGATATTATGAAAATATAGAGGTGTGCGCAAAGTGTGGTTTGCCAGTTTTGAAATTTTTGAAGAAGCATAAAATTTTGAAAGAAGAAAAAAATATAATTAAGGTAAGTTAAAAAATGGAAAACGGGAATATAAAAAATATAACAATAGACGAGCTTGCGGCGATGGTAAAAAATGGATTTGATAATATGGATAAAAGGTTTGATAGAATAGAAAACATTTTGATTAAACAACAGAATGATAAAATCGAAAGATTAGAGGAAAGAATGCATAGAATTGAGGAAGCATTGGTTATAAAATAGAATTGTCTTTATCTAAAAGACGCTGAAATTCGCGTCTTTTTATTGTTAAAATAAAAAAACTATGAATGTTAAACAAACTAAACTGCCTAAATCTCAAATGGAGATTGAGTTTGAACTTACCGAAGAGGAATTCAAGCATCATATGGAGCATGCTGTAGAGCACTTGAAGAAGCATATAAAAGTTGACGGCTTCAGGCCCGGCCAGGCTCCTAACAAGCTGGTGGAAGACAAATTAAAGCCGGAGGCTTTGTTAATGGAAGCCGGCGATCATGCGGTTCAGCATGTCTATTCCGACTATATCATAGAAAATAACTTGGAGCCGGTAGGCCAGCCCGAGGTTTCGATTATAAAAATAGCCCAGGGCTCCCCCTTTGTTTTCAAGGCAAAGATTACTTTACTGCCTGATGTTGAGCTGCCTGATTACAAAGCAATTACACCTAGAATAAAAGTAAAAGATATTTCTGTGACAGAGGAGGAGGTGCAGGATGCTTTGAATTATCTGCAAAAAACCAGAGCAAAATTTATTGCCGAAGACAGGCCGGCTGCCAAAAAGGACTTTGTAGAAATCACATATCAGAACAAGGATATCAATGAAGGAAAAGAAGTCAACGACAGGTTTGTCCTGGGCGAAGGCGGGTTTATGAAAGGATTTGAAGAAAACATCGAAGGAATGAAAGCCGGCCAGGAAAAAGAGTTTAAAGTGTCTTTTCCCGAGAATTCTCCCAGAAAAGACTTGGCCGGTAAAGAATCAGATTTTAAAGTAAAAGTGAAGTCAGTGCAGAAAATGGAATTGCCGGAAATAAATGATGAGTTTGCCAAAGAACTGGGCGCCTTTGACACGTTGGTTGCCTTAAAAGAAAGCATGAAAGAAGGCATGACAGCAGAAAAACAAGATGCTGAAAAACAGAGAAAAAGGGGAGAGATTTTGGAAAAGATCTCGGAAAAAACAAAAGCCGAACTGCCCGACGCTTTGGTTGATTATGAAAAACAGCACCTGATGGATGACTTAAAAAATAAAATTACCCAAAATATGAAAATTACCTTTGAGCAATATCTGGCTTCTGTTAAACAGACGGAGGAAGGGCTCAAAGAAACCTTTCAAAAAGAAGCGGAAAAACGGCTGAAAGGATTTTTGATTCTAAGGGAAATCGGCAAGAAGGAAAACATTGAAGTTTCCGACGAAGAAGCGGAGGAAGAGGTGTCAAAATCAATAAAAAATTATTCAAAAGAGCAATTATCCAAAATTGACATCGAGCAGTTAAAAGAGTATACTAAAGGTGTAATTTACAATGAAAAAGTCTTCCAAAAACTGGAAAGCTTATCGTTATAAAATTGCAAACAAATTAAAATTAACATGCCAATAGTACCAACTATTGTTGAGAAATCACAGCGCGGTGAGCGCGCATACGATATATTTTCAAGGCTTTTAGAAGAGCGCA
>CAYVRE010000046.1:0-2090 GCA_964453095.1 uncultured Candidatus Saccharibacteria bacterium | reverse complement strand
AAAAACAAAACCGCATGTCAAATCTCAAGCCCCCAAGCCCCGTATAAAAGAGAAAACACTTCCGAAGAAGTGCCGGGGGGTGAGGTTGCGGATGGAGTGGGAGTTATGGGTTAGCGGGTGGTGAGAAAAGGTGGTGGGTGTGGTATATGTGGACGGCAGCGATGCTGCCCGAATTCAGTGGATTGAGTTGTGAATGTGCGGTCGATGAGTGTCTGGTTCTATGTTGACACTTTTGTAGGCGTGCTTGCGCTAAGGACGCCTACGGTTTCTCATCTTCCACCTTAATTATCTCATAAACAAAAACCCGTGTCAATATGACGCGGGGTTTTATTCCACAACTACTCGCTCACAACGTTCTCAAAAAAATCTACTTGCCCTGAGCCTGACGAAGGGTCTCCAGAAACTGCAATTACATCAATTTGATAGGGAATATCCTGTGGATATTTATGTTTAGAAAGCCAAATTTCTGCCAAGCGTTTTACTTTTTGCTGCTTTTTCCAGTCCACCCTTTGCTCCGGAAAAAATGCCCCGCCCTGAGCTTGCCGAAGGGTTTTTACCTCTACAAAATGCACCGTTCTGTCAAATGTCCACAATTTCTTCCTACAGATAATATCAATTTCTCCAAACTTTATTCTATAGTTTCTCCCAATGATTTTATACCCATTCTCAACAAGATATTCACAAGCCAAGTTTTCCCCTTTATCCCCTGTTTCTTTTGTAGTCATAATTTACTCTGCTTCAAATTTATTCTTGAGGAACTTTCCGAATTGCTGCATTTCTTCATTATAAAACGGTGTTTTGACCTCTAGGCTTTTTTTATCACTATCTGCAATATGATCTTCTACGCCAAGAACAACTCTTCCAGCATTAGACACAGAAAAAGAACCTTTCTCATTTTTATACACAACAAGCGTCGCATCAGAAGGGTCTCTGCCTAAATTAAATTCTGCCAAAAATCGCCTTGCCATATCCTCCAATTGCATATTTTTCTTGCGCCAATCTAAATATTCTGGGGTTTCTTGTCCAAACGCACCCATTTTGATAGCACGGTCTCTTTCCTTTTCAATTTCTTTGTTCGCTTCAGAGAATTTTTCTTTTATTTTTTTATAATCAGCATAAGAAACGCCTGTGGGCAATCTTGATTCGATGAGAGTTTTTAATTTGTCGTCCCACCACTTTCTTCTTTCTAGCTCCGGCAAATCGCGCACTTCCCTAAGTTCTGGCCGAGCATCTACTATGTCTTGCAAAAGCCCCTTGTCTCTGCTGATTGCCATAAAAACTGATTCTTCTTTGGGTAAAATATTATTCTCTAGTTTTATTCTCTGGACCAACTCTTCTTCTCCCACAAACCTATATTGGGGCCTATCTGATGCCTCCACATCTATAAAAGGTGCAAAAACGCCGCTATCTACATTGCCTTCATGAGATTGAACAGTGCGCAAGCCCATTGCGTTAAAAGCAATAACTGCGTCCCTTACATCTTTGTCTAAGAGCCCGTCTAAACTGTCTATGCCCGCTTCAAGTTCGTCGGCGACTGCCTTCCATTTTGCGCCCTTGTCGACACCTGGAGATCCTGGTTCTTTTTCTAAATCTGACATTTTATTTTATTTTGCTTAACGGCGGATATAATTGTTTATCAATTGTTCTTTCAAAACAGATTCTGCCGGCTGCGTGGTTCCAATTGTCTGTAATGCCTTTTACTGGAACAGAAATTGGCTCTACTGGCGAAGCATACATATCATAACCTTCTTTGTTGAACGTGGCGCATAATTCAAACGATAAATTTGCCGCGTCTTTTATATTATACTCATAGACAAATCCTTCTTCTTTATTTTGTGGATCAACCGGAACCTTAAACCCTGAAATGGGGTCATTCAAATCTAACAAGGTCGCGGGTAATACCTCTTTTCTCTGCCAATAATTTACAATTTGCGACTGGATTCCTTGTAAATCAGAAATCTTCTGCTGGTCAAGCTGGATTAATCTGGCAGTGCTGGGGGATCCGATTATAAAGAATGAACCGATAACTCCAACTAAAACTATAACAACTGAAATCCAGGCATAATATTTTGCTGATTTTGCAGGAGTTT
>CAYVRE010000045.1:0-2100 GCA_964453095.1 uncultured Candidatus Saccharibacteria bacterium | reverse complement strand
ACATGATGGGTAAGGATTTAATTACTATAATGCCCGGCGATATGACCGACATTACCTCGCTTATGACAGGCCAGAAGCTCAGCGAAGAGGATTTAGATATTATCAAAAAAACAGAAGGAGTAGAAAATGTTGCGGAAATGGATTACACTTCTGTGGTGATGAGATATAATGATCAAAAGAAGACAGCGATGGTTTATGGAGTTGACCTTAGGAATGATTTGGATATTTTGAAAAATGACATAGGATGGTCTTTGGCGCAGGGCAGATGGCCGAATGCCGGCAAGAACGAAATAATTTTAGGCAGTATTGTGACTACAGATACTTTTCCCGGGATAAAGGCGGGCAATGAATTGGTTGTAAGGGGCAGAAAATTTGTTGTAGTGGGAATTTTAAATTCAGTAGGCTCCAAACAAGACGACTCAATGGTGGGTATAGACTTAAATATTTTTAGATCTGTTACCGGAGAAAGAGATGGGGCCAAGATGGCTATGGCAAAAACAAAACCAGGGTATAGTCCCGAATCTGTTGCAGAAAGATTAAAAAGTAATCTTAATGAAAACAGGAAGCGCCAATTAGGCCAGAAGGAAGATGCTTCTTCCTATACTGTTTTAACCTCAGCTACCATGGCAAACATAGTTGGAAATGTTATGGGGCTAATACAGGCTGTAATAATCGGTTTTGCGTCAATTGCTATAGTTGTCGGTGGAATTGGAATTATGAACACAATGTACACTTCTGTTCAGGAAAGAACAAAAGAAATTGGGATTATGAAAGCCATTGGAGCTAAAAACAGAACCATTGTGACAATATTTTTAATTGAGTCTGGAATTTTCGGTCTGCTCGGGGGAATAGGGGGAACATTACTCGGGTTGGCGCTTTCCAAAGGGATTGAAATTTATTTTCAAATACACCCCTTATTTTACCTTCGGGCAGAAGTTGGTCCAGGCTTAATTCTCTTCTCCATAACTTTCTCTTTCGCAATAGGATGCATCTCTGGATATTTTCCGGCAAGAGCTGCCGCCAAGCTCAAGCCAGTTGATGCTTTGCGTTACGAATAGGATGTGTTAAAATCAAATAATAAAAAATTAATTTTATAAAAACATGAGAATCAACAAATCTTCAGGTCAAGCGGCAAGGTTGCTTTTAGTTCTAGCAGTTATAGTTTTGGTTGCTGTGATAGTAACATTTTTAGTTATGAAAATGGCAGAAAAACCGCCCGCTCCTTTGGTGCCCGTAGGAGATGGAATCCCAATGCCTGTTTATGAACAAGCCTTAGGAAATATAAGATTTGTTTTTGAGTCTGCACTAGATATGGGGGGCGCTCTAAGGGTGTCTAATATAAAAAATACCCAGTTTAGTTATCAAAAGGAAGACCTTCCGGTATCTAATCCGGGAGCAAAATTTATAAAAGTCACAGTGGGCGCACAGAATATAGGCATGAAGAATACAGAGCAGGGTGCATGGAACATAGAAAACATAGTTGACTCTAAGGGAAGAGAGTTTGAACCTCTCGACGGCTATCAGGTCAATCCATGGCTTCCTAATCCCAACCTGTGTAGCACTTTATTAAAGCCTGCGTTTGACCCAACTCCATGTGTTAAGTTTTATGAGGTTTCGAAAGAATCTGCCGGATTAAGGATAAGGGTCGAAACAGGAAAAGATAATGGCGCCATTGCCTCCGGGAAGGTAGATTCATATTTAATTGATTTAATAGTCAAATAGGCGAATAAAAATGGTTGACCAAGACCCAAATAAGAAGCAGGAAGTCAAATCTCTTGAAAAGGTAGCACCTCTAACAGAGCAAGCGGTGCATTTTGAGCGCGGGCCGGAGGTATTTCGAGAAAAGGTTCCCGAAAAAAAAGTTTCACCGTATGAAAAAATTGTATCAGACGAGTTGAAAAGAGAATTGGAAATGATGGAGTTAGACGATAAGGCAAAGGATGAAGTAGAGAAAAAATCAGAAAAAATAGCATTCTTAGGGGAAAAAGAAAAAATCGAGCATCTTTTAGATATGGCTCGCGAAAAAGGCGTATTCTTTGCGATACAAGTTGCTAAAAAAATGAACGAGCCGTATCTTTTAGATATTTTACACGGTATTTT
>CAYVRE010000044.1:0-2319 GCA_964453095.1 uncultured Candidatus Saccharibacteria bacterium | reverse complement strand
TCCATAAAGTCAATTTTTAATTGTCTGTATATATTCCAAACTCTTGATAAATAAATCATAATTTGTTGGCATGGGTTGCCTTGGCATGGTATAAACTGGCAGCCACAATATTCATATTCGGTGCCGGCGATAGGCCATGAACCATCGTAATATCTGCAAAAATTCTTACAAATAGGAGTGTCGTTGCTATATCTTGCGTTACATTTGCAATAATTTTTTATTGGATCTGTGTCTTTCGCGTTTCCTAAAAGCTTTATCGTATAAATTATATTTTGTATATTTTGATTTATCTTGTTTGTATCAATTATTAATTTATCAGCCCATTTTTCAGCATTGTCTACTGTCTGACCCACGGGTATTTCTTCCGATTTTGAGCAGATTCTTTCTTCCCCCATCGGAATTTGGCTGAGTCCCTCTCTACTAGGGTTTTTCCACCAACTATCTTCACAATAAAAAGTTAATGGGTCGTCATTGTAAGAATAGCTATTACATTGCGGTGCTACTACCACGTTGGCTAAAACTTGTTGAGAGCTTGTGGTCCACCCTTCTTCAGTAGCATTGTTACCGTTATTTTGATTAGGGATAGAAAAACTAATAGTTTGGTCTATTTGGCCGCAGGGACAATCTGGGCACTTAGAGCCAGCTGGACACTTCGTAGTTTCGGGGCACAGGTCTTGGCAATTGTTTTGAGGAGTTGTGCTGTTATCACAACTAGCACCCTCTTCGGCTGGACCATATGGGTCGGGGCACTTTTGATTTTGTGGGTTGGTATAAAAAAAGGATGCAGAATAATTTTGTTTACACTTTGTGCCGTCCCACAGACATCCGAAAAAGGTCTCGCAACTTTCTTTGTCTGTTAAAACTTGGCAATTATTATTTATAGATGACGGCTCAGCACAATCTTCATATCCAGCGCATTCATCAGATCCATTTTTACATAAATAAGCGCGATTGATACAATAATTTGTGTTGCTTTGGTCATAATTTACGGTGTTTTGATCATCAAAGATACTATTATCTGCGCACTGCTTGAACTCGTCGGCGCTAAACAAGCACTTGTCTTTATTATCTAAAACACACCGTGAGTTATCATCGCATCGGTTTATGCAAAAAGTATATTCATCAGAACACTTTGACGGGTCTATTTTCGTACAATCATCTGAGCAGTCAGTACGACAGGAATTTATACAATCTTCGAACACCATCGCACAGGTATGAGACTGTGTGTCGCACAGAACCCCCGAGGGGCAATCAGAATCGCTTTGGCAACTACTAAGAGTACAAGGCCTTGAATTATAGCAGTCATCAATGCACTCAGTGTCATTTATGGGGCATGACTTATAACATCCTATCGCGCTGATGCTTGTGTCTGGGCAGGTGTCATTGCATTTTTTTAAACAACTAGAATTATCATAATTGAATCCCTCACAGTAGTTTGATATATTTATTGCATTGTGCGTTTCTAGGTCAGCGAACGCCCTATAAGGAAAGATAATTCGACTTTGCCGATTTGTGTCTTGGTAGGTTTTAAGAAGATCAACATAAGATATTGCCAAATAACACTTTCTTAATGTAGACTCTGCTACCTCTAGTTCCTTTTTATCGTTTATAATTTTTTGTTGTATTTGAATAATTTTTTCCTTAAAATATGTGAGTTGTTGTAGTAGATTTAATTGAGCCCACTTATCTTGGTTGACTACGGTGATTGTTTTGTTGTTTATTTCAATTTGTTTTTCAGCAAGGACGATTATTCCAGAACATTGTTGAAAGCTTAAATTGGGTATTTCGTCTAAGCCAGGAAGTTGACATCTAAACTCGTCTAGCCCCCTATAGTCTGTATTAGGAGTTTTACAGTCTCCAATTTCTGTAACACCCGTATCAATAGCAACAGCCATGTTTATGGGCCCGTGTTCGATTAATTCTTTAACCGATAAATTTTTTTCTGGGTTACTCTGGTCTGCAATCCCAGAATCTTCTGGGCAGCAGTCTTCTGGGCCATTACTTTGTGGGGCACAGGTATTTATACCATTATTTTCTGTACACTTCCCTTCACACTGTGCCGATGTGGTTATACCAAAAGGATCGGTGGTGCTACATTTTTTTGGGCTTTCCTCTGGTTCCCATTTAAATTTTTCCCATTCAAACGGCGTTTTTGTCGTCGAAAGAAGACATTCGTCTTGTCCACCACAGCTGTCTTCACACTTACCTAAGCAAGAGCACTGGCTCATTAATTTGTTTATCTCGTCTGACAATGCGGCAACGGCTAGGGCCTTTTTTTGCGCACCATCAGTTAACCGCGTTAAACAATCTGCTCTGTCG
>CAYVRE010000043.1:0-2416 GCA_964453095.1 uncultured Candidatus Saccharibacteria bacterium | reverse complement strand
TTCCTTTGTGGAAATTAAGAAGTTTCCAGGAAATGGGGCACGAAGTAGTTCTTTTAATTGGAGATTTTACGGCTAGAATAGGAGATCCTTCGGGAAAAGATGCAATAAGGAAACCGCTGACAGAAAAAGAGGTTAAGGCGAATATGAAAGATTATAAAAAACAGGCGTCAAAAATTCTGGATTTTTCGAAAGTTAAAATAAAATATAACAGCCAGTGGCTTTCAAAATTAGATTTTCAGGATGTTTTGAAATTGGCTTCGCAGTTTACGGTTCAGCAGATGATTCAAAGAGATATGTTTCAGCGTAGGATAAATGAGAGTCTACCGATTTCCTTGCAGGAGTTTATGTATCCTCTAATGCAGGGGTATGATTCTGTTGCTATGGACGTTGATTTGGAGGTTGGCGGGAATGACCAAATGTTTAATATGTTGGCTGGTAGAACTTTGCAGAAGAATTATAACGGGAAAGACAAGGACGTTATGACTTTAAAACTTCTCTTGGGAACTGATGGACGCAAAATGAGCAAAACATTTAATAATTTTATTGCGCTTAATGATGAGCCAAATAATGTGTATGGGAAAGTAATGTCTATAAAAGATGAATTAATTAACGATTATTTCGAGCTCGCCACAAGATTGCCCGTTGGAGAAGTTGAAGAAATTAAAAAAAATCCAAACACAAGAGACCAGAAGGCGCGACTGGCGCTTGAAATTGTAAAAATGTATCACGGTAAGAAAGAAGCACAAAAAGCAGGAGAGGAATTTGACAAGGTTTATAAAAACAAAGAATTGCCAAGCGAAATGCCGATTTTTGAGACAAATAAAAAAGAGTGCTTTTTGTCCGACTTATTGTGCGACACAGGATTGGCTCCGTCCAAAAACGAAGCAAAAAGATTAATTGAAGGCGGAGGAGTGAGCGTTATGAAGGTCGCTAATGTGGCAGACATTTCCTATGAAAAAATTACTGATTGGAAAGAGAAGATTGTCTTATGGGATGGCATGATAGTAAAAGTCGGAAGCAGAAGGTTTGTAAAAATTAAAAAGAAATAATATGCAAAGATTTTTAGTAAAAGATACAGCAAAATATATCGGTGAAAAAGTTAAGGTTTGTGGATGGGTAAACGTAAGGCGCGTTCACGGGAAAATTTTATTTATTGATTTGAGAGACATCAGCGGAGTTCTGCAGGTGGTTTTTGTTCCCTCCAATAAAGAGGCGTACGATTTAGCGCAAAATATAAGGCCGGAGTGGGTTGTGGAAATTGAAGGACAAATTGTAAAGAGGCCGGAAAATATGGTAAATCCAAAAATTGAAACCGGCCAGGTTGAACTTTCAGCTGATAGTTTGAAAGTTTTATCAGAAGCAGAGACCCTACCCCTATCTATTGAGGGAGATGGGTATGAAATTAATGAGGAAGTGAGAATGAAATATAGATATTTAGATCTGAGACGCGAAAGATTAAAAAATAATCTTATTATGCGCCATAGGGTTATAAAATTTATTAGAGATTTTTTAGGCAGAGAAGGGTTTACCGAAATAGAAACACCTATTTTGACAAAATCCACTCCCGAGGGAGCCAGGGATTATGTTGTTCCTTCCCGAGTGTATCCCGGAAAATTTTATGCTCTTCCACAGTCGCCACAGCAATATAAGCAGCTTTTGATGGTGGCGGGATTAGAAAAATATTTCCAAATTGCCAGAGCATTGCGAGATGAGGATAGCAGGGGAGACAGGCAGCCAGAACATACCCAGTTGGATATGGAGATGTCTTTTACAAATCAGGAGGATGTGATGTCTCTGGTGGAGAACCTTATGACAGAGATGGTAAAGAGCATTTATCCGTCCAAGAAGATGAAAACTCCGTGGCCCAGAATTTCCTATAAAGAATCGATGGAAAAGTATGGCAACGATAAGCCAGACCTAAGGGAGAATAAAGATAACCCAGACGAGCTTGCTTTTGCGTGGATTATTGATTTTCCGTCATTTGAGCTAGACAAACAGACGAAAGAAATTCAGCCGGTACACCATATGTTTGTGCAGCCCAAAGATGAAAGCGTGCCATTAGTAGACAAAGATCCATTGAAAATGATAAGCACCCAGTACGATTGGGTTTGTAACGGTTACGAACTTGCTAGCGGCAGCATTAGGATTACTGACCCCAAACTTCAATTAAAGATTTTTAAGCTTTTAGGCATGAAAGAGGAAGACGCCAAGGAAAAATTTGGTCATTTATTAGACGCCTTTAAATATGGGGCCCCGCCTCATGGTGGCATTGCTCCTGGCATAGATAGATTAATGATGATTTTACAGAATGAGCCGAACATAAGAGAGGTTATCGCTTTTCCCAAAGCTGGTGACGGTAGGGATTTTATGATGCAAGCCCCTTCTGAAATTGATAAAAAACAATTAGATGAGTTGC
>CAYVRE010000042.1:0-2536 GCA_964453095.1 uncultured Candidatus Saccharibacteria bacterium | reverse complement strand
CAGGCTTCAAAGAGGCAAATGCTTAGAGGAATTTGAATTTCTTGATGGATATTATCTTTTGCCTATAGATGGCACGGGCAAATTTTCCTCCAGTAAGGTGTGTTGTCAGCAGTGTTGCAAAAAAGAATATAAAGATACTTAAAACACACTTGCCAAAAAAGCAAATAGCTACTACTTTGTGAGGCTCCTTTTTCAAAGGGAGTATGCGTGTTCAGAATATTTATTTTTCTTTTAACCGGCTGGTCTTGTTTTGCTTTTGGCACATATGATCCATATTCGGTAGCCGTCTCAATGGGAGAGCCTTCGGCTCTTATTGAAGGATGTGTGAGTGCCATTACCGGCCACTTTTACCATATACAGGAAGATGCCGTAATCGAAGGAGCAGAACCTTTGCACCTTTTTCGATCTTACATGAGTTTGAAAAACAGGGATTGGAGGTATTACAACCTCTCGACTGAGGATGAATTTTATTTAGGCGGCTGGCGATTGATCAAGCCTCTGGAAGCCTTTGTTTTTGAAGATAGGGTAGATATACCCGATGATAATGGCACCTTGTTAACCTATATAATACCGTTAAGACCGAATAGTCCTAAAATTTCCTTCGAAAGCAAAAAACATAAAAAAAAGCGAAAAGAAGAAGCTGAAAAAGAAAAAAATGCGACGAAGACGCTGCTTTTACCGGATGAGTTAATAAAGACGGGATTAACCAACTGCTCAAAGGGTGAAATTAGCGGTAAAACCAATTGCATCAATAATAAAGTGCAAATGGAAGGCTCTCATATCTTGAAAGTTTTTGAAGCAAATGGAAAAATCAAGTGCTATTATCGCGAGGATGCCGGCAGATCCAGCAGTTTTGGGCTTCAGTATGAACAGTTGCCCAATGGCAATCGTATTAATTATTCCTACTGCACCATATCAACAAGGCCTTTCTTCCAAGTGCTTTCTGAGATCTCGACTACCAATCATGACGGTAGCAAGGTCTATGCCTGGGCCCGTTTTTACTTGGAGGATTCGGGGGATTGTAGAATAGAAACAAGTGATGGCAGGAGCATTAAATATCACTACGAAAAATATAACTATCTCCTAAATCATAAAAAACAGGGTCCCAAGAGCCATGGTATTTCGTTTTCGTTACTAAAGAGCATCAACTCGCCGGAATACAGAGAAAATTTTGATTATTATTTGGATAAAAAACAAACAGAGCCGACGCTCAAGCTTTTTTCGTTTGATAACGGTAGACAATTTTCTCCCCAATTTTATCTGATGGGGAAAAAGAATACGGATCTGAGCCGCAAGATTGAGTTTCGTTCTCCCGGGGATCCTCGTTTTCTGAGGGTAAGAAGCCTGTACGCGCCTGTTTGTTCGGATGCCGCCTTGCACCGCACACACCAGATTTTTTATGAAATAGACAAGAAGAAAGATAAAAAGAGCTCTTTTTATGGCGGCCAGACCACAGTTTATGATGCTGATAACAATAAAACCGTCTACTACTATAATGGCGATCTGCGGCTTTGCAAAATTGAAAGGTATGCAAAAGAAGATCTTCATTCTTCCGAGCTCTTTGCCTGGGGCCAAGCTGAGTATAAAGAAGCCGCCTATCTCTTAGCCCGTTCTTATGCGGATGCTCAGGGGAAAATAGTTTTTTCGCGCCGTTTTTTTTATGACGGATGGGGAAATGTTACTTTAGAAAAATTCTATGGCAATATTACAGGAAAAGCTGCGGTTCCACTTCAATTGGATAAGGATAGTCTTCCTCTTGACAATGGAAGCGAGTATTCCTCCAGGATGAGAAAATATTCAACCGACGGAAGAAATTTACCGCTGGAAGAAAGAGAAGAAAATGGGAAAACAACTGTTAATACTTATCATCCGGTGCGCCATCTGCTTCTTTCCTAGCTGATCTCTGATGGGCAAAAATTTTATATCCGAAAATTTTTTAAGTATGACCCGGATTTTATCTTGATCGAAGAGATTACCGATAATGGGTCCGGCCAACAATGCAACGATCTGACCAATGTAACGGAAAGAAGGATCAAAAAAACGCGGCCAAGAACTCAAGAACCCTTTTTGGGGATGCAAGAAGAGATCATAGAGAGTTATTATGATGCATTTTCAGGAAAGGAAGTCCGGCTTTCAAGACAGTATTTTCACTATTCTCCTCATGGAAAAGTTATCCAAAAGGATATCTATGATGATGATGACAGGTTTGGGTACTCGTTAAAATATGAATATGATAAAAGAGGAAATCTTTGTTCCCAAACAAATGCTTTAGGTCAAACGGCATATTACAAATACGATGCCAACCACAATAAAACTGAAGAAATAGATTGTGCCAAGCGAAAAACCCTCTTTTTTTATGATTGCGCAAACCGTCTTGTTCGAGAGGAGCTTATTGCGTCAAAGAGACGCTATGCAACTGCCTATTCTTACGATCAAAAACATAATAATATTGCAACAGTCGATTATCAGGGGAACAAAACGAATTATGAATATGATGCTTTTGGTCATGTGACGAAAAAAATCTTGCCGCCTGTTT
>CAYVRE010000041.1:0-2726 GCA_964453095.1 uncultured Candidatus Saccharibacteria bacterium | reverse complement strand
TTCTATCCAGTTTTTTGTAAACCTCGCTTACTGCTTCGCTCGGCTCTTTTTCTCCTCTCCTCATTTGTTCTAAGACATCCCTTGATTGAGAGACTTCGCCACTATCAAAACCTTGCTCTGCTAACATATCTATATAAACATTAATTTGCATTTCGGCTTCATCTTTTGTCCATTCCTTTAACTCATTATCTTCTGGTTTTTGATCTTCTGCTTTTTTATTAGCTTCGCTCATATAGTTATTAATATTAAACTGCTTAATTACTAATTATTTCCCGTGGCAGTGCTTATACTTTATTGGTCTGCCATCTGAATGTTTCGCTCCGCAAGGGCATGGATCGTTTCTACCCGATGTTTTTTTTCCTTGCCTTTCGATGCCCGGCATCTTTTCGCCGATGCCCGGCATCGGACGAACTTGCGGGGCGGCTTTCAAAATATTATCTGCGATCTCAGCATCAATTGTTGCAAGTAGTTGTCCAAATGCTTTATGCCCCTCATTTTTATATTCAACTAAAGGATCTCTCCCCGCGTAAGCTCGCAGTCTTACAGAGTCCCTAATGTGATCCATGTAAGATAAATGTTCCTGCCAAAGCGTATCTAAAACCTTGAGGCATACAAATTTTTCAACCTGGCGCATATTATTTTCGCCCAACTCTTTTTCTTTTTTATTGTATTCTTCCTTTGCAATCTGCGCCTTCTCAAAAATTCCCAAAACTTTTTCTTTCAAATCGGGGGTCTCCAAAAATTCTCTTCTTTTTTTGTAAATAATTTCCCTATGCTTATTTAAAACATCATCATATTCAAGTACATGATGCCTGGCGTCAAAATTAAATCCTTCAATTTTTTCCTGCGCCGACTCAATAGCTCCGGAAATCATCCCCGCCTGTATTGGCTCATCTTCTGGAATTTTTAACGCGGTCATTAAATTTTTTATTTTATCTCCGCCAAAAATCCGCATTAAATCATCTTCTAAAGAAACAAAAAATTGCGTTGACCCCGGGTCTCCCTGCCTGCCGGCTCTTCCCCTAAGCTGATTATCTATCCTCCTTGCATCGTGCCTCTCAGTTCCCATAACATGCAATCCGCCCAACTCCCCAACCCTTCGAGCCTCCTCAGGGTCCTGGGGGTTTCCACCCAGGATAATATCTACTCCGCGTCCCGCCATATTTGTGGCAATTGTTACCGCTCCCTTTTTACCGGCCTGGGCCACAATTTCTCCTTCCCTTTCATGGTTTTTTGCATTTAAAATATTATGAGGGATTCCTTTTACTTCCAGTAACTTTCCCAGATATTCATTTCTTTCAACAGATCTTGTGCCAACCAAAATGGGCTGGCCCTTTTTATGAAGCTCCTCAATTTCTTTTATGACTGCAGAAAACTTTCCGGCTTCTGTTTTAAAAACTTTGTCGCTAAAATCTTTTCTTGTTAATGGTTTATTTGGAGGAATAGCCACAACTTCCAGTTTATAAACTTTATCAAACTCTTCGGCCGAAGTTAAGGCGGTTCCCGTCATGCCTGCCAATTTTTTATACATCCTAAAATAATTCTGAAAAGTTATTGTTGCCATTGTTACAGATTCCGGTTTTACAACAGTACCCTCTTTTGCCTCCACCGCCTGATGTAAACCGCCCGACCATCTGCGCCCAGGCAATATTCTTCCGGTAAACTCGTCTATAATTAGAATTTCTCCGTTTTTTACAGTATAATCTCTGTCTTTTAAAAATAAGGCTTTAGCCTTTAATGCAGACTCTAACTGATGAGTTGTGATAATGTCGTTGTCTAACCACGGGTCAAATCCCAAATTTTTTACAATTTTATTTTGGCCTTGGTCTGTAAAAACGGCTGTTTTCATTTTTTCGTCAATTTCATAGTCTGAACCCTTTTCTAAAACAGATACAACTTTTGCAAAAGTATAATATTTTTCTGTTGTCTCCTCTACTTCTCCGGAAATTATTAATGGCACCCGAGCTTCGTCAATTAAAATAGAATCTACTTCGTCAACAATAACAAAATTATGCCCCCGCTGGACCTGTTGGGACAAATCAAAAACCATATTATCTCTTAAATAATCAAAGCCAAATTCATTATTGGTTCCGTAGGTAATATCTGCAGAATACGCCTCTCTTCTCGAAACCGGTTTTAAATAATCCTGAACAACTTTAAAACTTCCCAGCGTATCGCGAACTTTATCCCGCTCAACTTCGTTGAGCGAGGCTCGCCCTTCTGGGGCGGCTTCCTCGGCATTTTTATATTCCCTGTCATAAACATATCCTGATTCGTTCACAATACAACCCGTAGATAATCCCAAAGAGTCGTAAATCTGCCCCATCCAAACCATATCCCTTTTGGCCAAATAGTCGTTTACTGTAACAATATGCACCCCTTTTCCTTCCAGCGCGTTAAGATATGCGGGCAGAGTGGCAGATAGAGTTTTTCCCTCTCCTGTTTTCATCTCTGTAATTTTGCCTTGGTGTAATACAATTCCGCCAATCATTTGCACATCGAAATGGCACTGATTCAAAGTTCTTTTTGACGCCTCGCGTACTAAAGCAAAAGCCTCCGGCAGAATATCGTCCAGAGATTCCCCTTTTCCCAACCTCTCTTTTAACTCGGCTGTCTTTTCTTTGAGCTCCCAGCTGGAGGCGGGTTCAGACCCAGATGGTACCCCGGCGGAAAAAGAATTTATTTTTTCGATAATGGGATGGAGACCCTTTATAAACTTTTCGTTA
>CAYVRE010000040.1:0-2939 GCA_964453095.1 uncultured Candidatus Saccharibacteria bacterium | reverse complement strand
CCGGGCACTTTTGGTTGGTTGGCTGCTTGGGATTCTTTTTATTAACTCTTTCCATAAAAGCGTTCATGGGCAGAATAACGAAAAAGTAAATTGCTGCGGCAACCAATAAGAAGGAAATTAAAGCATTAATAAATTCTCCGTATAAAAATCTGCTTTCATTTATGGTGAAAGATAATCCGGAAAAATCCGGCACTCTTGCAACAGCTCCAATAAAGGGGGTTAATAACCCTTTTACCAAAGTTGTAACAACTGTTCCAAACGAAGCTCCAATTACAACTCCAACCGCCAAATCAATGGCATTTCCTCTTAATACAAAGTTTTTAAAACCTTCTAATATTTTCGGCATATTTTTTATTATGAATAATAAAACTTGGTGGACCCGGGGAGAATCGAACTCCCAGCTTCTCGTTGCAAACGAGATGTGTTGCCACTATACCACGGGCCCCTAATCTATTTAATTTCTAGAATCTTAACTTTAACTTTTTTATTTCCTGCAAGAAAATTGAACTCCTTTCCTGCTTGTTTTCCAACCAGCTCTTGCCCTAGCGGCGACTGATAGGAAATCTTATTCTGCAGAATGTTTGCCTCCGCAGGCGCTACAATCTGGTATTTCTGCTTTTCATTGTCAAACATAATTACAATCTCAGAGCCGACTTGAACCTTGTCCGTGTCTTCTTTTTCCTTGACAACGCCTTCATTAATTGCAGCTTCTAATTCCGCTACTCTCATGCGTAAAAAAGCCATTTTGTCTCTGGCATCGTGATAAGATGCATTTTCCTTCAAATCACCGAAGGCAGCTGCTTCGGCTATAAGCTTGACGATTTCCCTGTTTTTGGTTGTTTTCAAATAATGCAACTCGTCTTTAAGCTTTTGCAACCCTTCTTTAGTAAAGTATTGAACCATTGTGTTTTTTATTATACTCTGATTTCCATCTTTTTTCAAGTTGTTGTATAATAGATTAATATAATTAGAAAATGATATGAACCATAAAAAAGGGTTTACGATAATTGAGTTAATCATAGTTATCGCCATTATTGCAGTACTGGCTGCCGTCGTGGCAACGAGTGTGTCCGGGTATATAAAGAAGTCAAAAGACGCGGCGGTCAAATCAAATCTTACCGCAGTTCAAAAAAACGCAACCATATCTTTTTCAGCAAAGAGTAGCTATAATTATTTTGGAGGCGAAGCAGGATGGCTAAATCCGGCTTCTGCTATATATAAGATTACCGGCACTTATCCAATTTTTAATTATGCTGCTAACAGCTATTGCGCGGGAAGCCACCTTGCACTGACAACACAAAATTTTGGTGTGTAGACAGCACGGGTTTTGCAGGAGAAAGAACTTGTACGTACGCTTCTTTAGTATGCCTTGTTATTGGATCGCCGGGGTCTGAATGCGCCGAAGATAGTGATTGCGTGTATGGGAATTGTTATACTAGCCTGAGCATGTGCGGTTATTACGGAGCTGCGTGTAATGATAGCGATGAATGCTATCAATCAGACTGCAGTTATTGGGATTATACTTGCGGAGGTATGGCTGCTGATTGCTCTTCTAGTGGCTGCAGATCGCCATTAAGTTGCGGATATGAAGGCCTCTGCGGTGGCGAGGGAGCATATTGTTACGACGGCGATGCATGGCAATACTGCATGTCGGGAGTTTGCATCAACAATCTGTGCGAAAGCTATTATTAAAATAAGCTTAAACTAAAACAAAAAACCCGGCCGAAAGGTTTAGGGTTTTTGTTTTAGTTTCTTAAAGTTGTTTCGAATAAGAAGAATTTTAAGCGACTCTCCTCAAAACGCTTTTGAATTAAAAACCAAATTTAAGTTCTCAATTCAAGTCGACTACATAATTTTGGATAAATCCAAAATTTTAAAAAAATGATCCACGAGCAGCTTCCGCTACCCGTGCCTTGTTACGACTTAGCCCCTCTTACTGAATCTAGCTTAGGCCCTCTTGCGAGGAACTTCGGCTATCCCCAGCTCGCTTGGCTTGACGGGCGGATTCCAATAACTTGAAGTTGTTTTGGGTTCCCACGTAGCGTGCGAATTTCTCGCACTACGCGAGTCCAGTCCGATGGTTCATTTTCGATTTAAATTCCTTAATTTTTTCTACACCATCTTTGCAATGGTGTTTTCCTTCCCTTACTAATTCGGCGATTTCACAAAAAATTCTAAAATTATTTTGCTTTGAAACGCTCTGCAAAGGATGCTGGTTGAAAAAGGGAATAATTTTCTCAAGAATGTCGCGGTGTGAATTTACGGTATATCTGTAACATTGCGAATGGTTTACTCTCTTCTCATGTTGAAAATAAACCGACCCGCATCCCAACGCATCGCAAACTTTATCGAGAATTATTTTGTCCTCTTCTTTAACCTTAATCAAAAAACTTAATTGAACTATCGCTCCCCCATTCTGATTATACGGCGGTTTTACTAAAACATAGAAGCATCCTTCTCCGTCTGTTAAACCTACAATATAATCTGGAGAGACTGGTTTTGTCCTTCCTCCAATAATAATTGGAGTACTATGACGCAGCTGACTTCTCATAATATTTATTACTTCATTATATCATGAGATCTCCTCGGGTCATATATATTTCCTTTCTCTGCATCCATTCAAGGCTTACCTTGTGCGTCTTCCTTCCGACCCACCGCTGATTCTGCGGAAGTCGACGCGCCTGTTTTTATTCAAGATTGAATAATGAATGGCTGTAGTTTGTTTTCCGGTCCTTCAGACCCATCCTCGCGGATTTGGTCCTACCGTTCTACTACGCTCTGTTGAGTCTTAACAACAGAGGAAAAGATTTTAACTTTTTGGATATATATACTGCCGAGCGCCTTTATTGAAACATTAACATTTTTATGAAATGTTCCAGAATTTTGAGTACAAGACTCAGGAACGTATTCATCGCCACGTAGCTGATTGGCGATTACTA
>CAYVRE010000039.1:0-3321 GCA_964453095.1 uncultured Candidatus Saccharibacteria bacterium | reverse complement strand
TGGCATGGGATAAACTGGCAACCACAATATTCATATTTGATGCCGGCAATAGGCCATGAACCATCGTAATATTCACAAAAATTCTTACAAATAGGAGTGTTATTACGATATCTCGCGTCACATTTGCAATAATTTTTTATTGGATCTGTGTCTTTCGCGTTTCCTAAAAGTTTTATCGTAGAGATTATATTTTGTATATTTTGATTTATCTTATTTGTATCACTTATTAGTTCATCAGCCCATTTTTCAGCATCGTCAACTGCCTGGCCTATCGGTACTTCCCCTTCTTTTTTACAAACCTCTTTTGTCCCCAGAGGTGTTTGACTAATCCCCTCCCTATCAGGGTTGGTCCACCAGCTATCTTCGCAGTAAAAAGTTAATGGGTCGTCATTATAAGAATATTCGTTGCATTGTGGGCCCACTACCTGGTGAGCTGAAACTGTTATCGAAGTTGGAGGAGCCCACCCTTCTTGGCCCGCATTATTGCCAGTGTTTTGGTTGGGAATAGAAAAACTAATAGTTTGTTCTATTTGATCGCATGGGCAAGAGGGGCACTTAGAAGAGGTTGGACACTTTGTAATTTCTGGGCATAGTTGTTGGCAGGAATTCCCGATAAATAAAGCGTCAATTGTTTGATAACATTCGCTGCCGCCATCTGGTGGTTTGTAGGGATCAATGCATTTTTGACATTCTGGATTATCAAAAAGAAAAGAAGAAGAATATCCTTGCGAGCAATCAGCCGGTGGCGGTACATCTACAAATATATCTATGATCCCAAAGAATACATAATTTAAAGCTCGTATACTCTCGAGGAAAAGTCCCTCTCTACCCTCTGTCTGGACGCAATCAGGATAGCCAGCATACTCATTAGATCCATTTTTGCATAAATAAGCGTTGTCAATGCAATAATCTAAATTACCTTGATCGTCGGGGCTGATAGTTTGTGCACATTGTTGAAAGCCATTAGCGCTGAACAAACAACTATCTGTATTATCTAAAACACACCGCGAATTTTTGTTGCACTGGTTCATGCAAAAAGTGTATTCATCAGAGCACCTAGACGGGTCTTTTTTAATGCACCCACTCTCGCAATCAGTTTGGCAGGAAGTTATACAACTATTGAAATTTTGGGGAGGGCTGTCTCCAGATGCACCGCCACAGGGCCTAGAGTTATAACAATTTTTAATACAATTTTTGTCATCTGCGGGACACGATTTATAACATTTTATTGCAACAGCACTTGTGTCTGGGCAGGCATCATTGCATTTTTTTAAACAGCTAGAATTATTATAATTAAACCCTTTACAATATTTTGAAATATCTATTGCACCGCCTGTTTCAGTATTGGGGAATACCTTCTCTGTTAGAATAACGCGATTTCGGCGGTCTGTACGTTGGTAAACTTTAAAGAGGTCAATATATGGTATTGCTAAATAGCATTTACTTAATGTAGATTCTGCGTTTTCTAATACATATTTATCGTTTCTAATTTTTTGTTGTATTTGAATAATTTTTTCTTTAAAATATGTGAGTTGTTGTAGTAGATTTAATTGATTCCATTTGCTTTGATTGATAACATCAATCGCCCTGTTGTTTATTTGAATTTGTTTTTCAACTAAGGAAATTATTCCAGAACATTGTTGAAAGCTTAAATTGGGTATTTCGTCTAAGCCAGGAAGTTGGCATCTAAACTCATCTAGTCCCCTATAGTTTACATTAGGAGTTTTACAGTCTCCAATTTCTGTGACGCCCGTATCAATAACAATAGCTATGTTTATAGGTCCGTGTTCGATTAATTCTTTAACCGATAAATTTTTTTCTGGGTTATTTGGGTCTGCAATTCCAGAATCCTCTGGACAACAGTCTTCTGGCCCGTTGCTTCGCCTGGCACAGGTGTTTATACCATTATTTTCTGTGCAAGCCCCTTCGCACTGTGCCGACGTGGACACGCCAAAAGAATCAGTGGTGCTACATTTTTTTGGCCCCTCCCATATGTCCCATTTAAATTTCTCCCATTCAAATGGCGTTTTTGTCGTCGAAAGAAGACATTCGTCTTGTCCGCCACAACTGTCTTCGCACTTGCCCAAACAAGAGCACTGGCTCATTAATTTGTTTATTTCATCAGATAATGTGGCAATAGCCAGTGATTTTTTTTGAGCACCGTCAATCAATTGTGTCAAACAGTCTGCTCGGTCGTGGTTTAGATATGTTGGAAGAGATATATTACACTTGCCAGTATCAATATTACATATTTGTGCGTCAGGGCAGTCTTCATTTTTTTTGCAATTTTTATCTGTTGCTATCTGGTCTCCACTGGCAGGATTGCCTTCTTGGTCGAAACCATAACAATCCATCGTCCTTGTTAAAAGGTTTTCAGTTAAAGTCCCTATGGGAATTTCTTTATAAATAGTAACCGGCGGTAGAGATGAATTGTTGCCGCTCTGTAGGTCAAAGTCAATCAGTGATAAAACACCAAATTTACATTTGCTTAAATTAGGATTAATTGTATAAGCGATTAAAGTCGCGCAGATAACTATTAAAAGTCCTAAAATGCCAGCTTTTATCCACTCTTTAGCTTCAGCTGGCGATCTTGTACCCTTTTTGGGATCAATTAATTTTCCTACTCCAGCCCCAAACATGTACAATACTCCTCCCCAAGCTACCACGATAACAGCGATAAAAATAGCTATGTTTATCCCTAAGCCAAAAAAATAGCAGATATATTCGGGGAGAGTGGAGGTATTATTGATTGAAAGATTCTGTCCTAAAATATTTAACGTTGGGTATTGAATTTCAAGGGCCAAAATAAAGCCGACGTTCAAAAAAAAGACGAAAATTATCCCTAAAAAAAGGATTATTTTTTGAGTTAATTTATTTATCACCATTTATTATTTGTTAATATTTATCCATCTTTGAGTGTTTTATAAACAAGCCAAATCCAGGAAGGCGAAGCCCCGCCTAAAAATGGAACTAGTTCTACCGCAGAAGAAGTAATAAATCTTTTGAGACCCTTTTTTGCCACGTCGCTACCCATTCCCCCTGATCTCAAAAGCATCCAGCCACCAATAGTAATAAATCCAACAATATCTAGAATACCGTAATCGTCTATAGCAAACCAAGTACCAATAATAAAGATTATGAAGCCAACACCGTCAAGCATAACGGCTATGGTTAGCATCAAAATTCCATCAGGAGAGGTTAGGCCCCCACTTACACTTTTGCTTAAAGTGGCTTCTTCGTTGGCCTCTTCGACTTCAATCTTGCCCCCACCGCCAGCAGCTCCACCGCCAGCAGCTCCACCGCCAGCAGCTCCACCGCCAG
>CAYVRE010000038.1:0-3332 GCA_964453095.1 uncultured Candidatus Saccharibacteria bacterium | reverse complement strand
CCCCGATAACCAACTATTCCAATATGCATAGCTTCCCTCCTCGTTGTTAAAATGTACGTTTACTTTTAATATTTTAAAAGAGATGGTTACAAAAGTCTCTTTCGTAGCTATCTAAATTTACCTTATTTTGATTAAAAAAGCAAGCCTAATAAAAACCCCTGTCTTTTGCCTGGATTATAAAAATATTTTTAAATAAAAAAGCCATCCTGATAATAAGAACGGCCTAGCGCGTATTATTTTTCATTTTTTGTTTTGTAAATCCGCCAGCGCATTTCTGGCGTCTTGGTGTCTCGGGTCAAGCTCCGGGGCCTTTTGGTAAGCAACGCCGGCCTTGCTGTAATTTCGCCGGATTTCATACATAAGCCCGGTCAAATAATAATTCTCGGCGACTTGCCGGAAATATCTTAAAAAATTTTTCTCCATAATTAAAAGATTTTCCAGCTGGTCAACGATGGCTTGTCCCAGGTCCAATTCCATCTGCCTTAATTTACTCCACTCTTGGGCCAGCTCTTCTTTTTGCTTCTCCGCATTAGCTTTGGCCTCTTTGAGATTTCTCTCTATGAGCGCGATTTCCCTTCTGATGCTCCCGGCGTTTTCCTTTTTTGCTCCCTCCGCATTAACACCGATAGCAAAAATAGAGCAAAACAACAACAGGAAAAGAACAATACTTTTAATTTTGTGTGTCATTTTATCCTCCTGAAATAGTTTAAGGAAAAAGACTGCCGGTCAAACCTCTTCCTGCTCGCGCTATTAAACTTCGGGAAGACAATATTCTCCTTCTCCTTGGTCTTCTTCTAATTCCCTTAAAAGACAATCGGCGCAGAAAGCCTCGCCGTCTTGAATTATCAAGGCCTTAGTAACTTCTTTTTCAATCTGCCGCCTTTTTTTTTCGTCAAGATCACCGAGTTTAATTTCGCCTAATTCCGTGTCATAAATACCGGCAATTTTCTTAAGCCTCCGCCCGAAAATTATTCCTTCACATTCCTCAATCGGGCAAGGGCGAAGAAATTTCATATCCTCTTCCCCTCTAATGTCAAAGGTTCTTTCGCCAATTTCAATCCTTACTTCAAACATTTTTTTATCCTCCTGATAAAAGTTTATAAAGGTCAAAAAATTATAAAACTAATTTATGTAACCTGAAAATATAGCACGAATATTATATCTTGTCAACTACAAAAACCAAAATTTAAAAATAGTTTACTTTTTTCTATTTTGTTAAGATACCTGCATTGTTAAAAACAACCAAAAAAAGGAGGGATTATGAGGTGCCAACATTGGGAAAGATTAGGCTGTATAAAGGTCAAAGACGGGCATTGCACCGCGCGAACGGACGAAGGAGTTATGCGCTGTAACGCGACCAGAAGATGCCATATCCCTGACGCGGCCTTTGAGGTTAAAATGAATTCGCAGCCCCAAATGGGCTGGCGCGGAAGAGAAAAAAGAATGAGAAAACCATTCAGAAGAGCCGCTCTAAAAGCCGGGGCCTAAAATCGTAAATCCAATTCGTATGTGCCACATTCGCATTTGCGGCTTTTTCCGCCAGGAAAAATAACACAAAAAGCCGAGGGCAGGAATAGAGCAATGTTCTATTCCTACTGCCCCGGCTTATTTTATTTTTATTTTTCTAACCAATAAAAAAGACCCTCTGTCTGTTAAAAACCAGGGGGTCTTGACTTTTGTCACTGGTAAGGGAGAAACTCTTAAACCTCCTCGACCCGTGTTTGCCTCTTACTCCCTGTCTCGTCCGTCGACGCCTTGGCCTCATCGGTTTCCTCGGACCCCGCCTCTGCGTTGAGAGCCTCCAGGGCATCCCTGATGGCGGCCAGGCAGGCCGACTTAAGGCTTTTGGAGTTGATGGCAGAGAGAATCAAGGCCGCTTTGGCTGCCTTGGCAACGATGGCTTCCAGTCGCTGGTTTCTGGTCCGTACCTCTCCGACGTCTTTTTGCAAATCCGCAATGATTGCCCGCTGGGATCTGTTTTCTGTCGCAAGCCGCCCCTTTGAGCTCTGCGCCTGGAGAAACATCTCTTGGAGCTTGTCCATGTCCCGGCTCAGTCCTTCGAACCGCTTGATCAAGCGGACTTCTCTTTCCTGGAATTCATTGAGCGCTTCCTTTAGGACAGTGATCTGCTCATTGCGAGAGGCCAAATCTCCGCCCAAAAGGCCTATGGCCACCTGGTCACCTGTTAGCACGGCAGTGGCCACACTCTTTACGGCTGACTCTCCCGGACTGTCGCCGTTTCCACCGGGCAAACTCGGTTGTCTCTTATCCGAGAAAGGACCACCCTGTCCCAACATCGCCATAAGCATTGCCAATCCCTCCGGCATCCCTTCTCTTCCAATCCTCGTTCTTTCTTCTGCTCCCATTTCTGTCTCCTCCTTTTCTCTGTTTTAGGGTTTACTCCTGCTTGGCCGCCTGCTTTAACTCTTGGGTTCTCCTCCTTTCTTCCAGGGTTAATTCTATGTTTACCTGGGATATCCGGAAAATTTCCGTGCCTTCAGGCGCTGCCTTACGAATTTCTTCCCACTGCGCCAAAGACAAATTATAGGCAGCGTCCGGCCATGAACCAACCTCGGAAAAAGTCACGAAAGCCTTACCAAAACCAAATAGTTTTTCTAAGGCTTTATAAACCTTAAATAACTCAGGGCTAAGCATATGTTCAAAATTTCGGCTCTGCTTTAGATCGCCCCGGACAAGGATTGCTGCCAATTTTTGAGTAATTAAATCCGGTTCTATTACCTTCCCGGAAATAACCAAGCCATTGTTTTTGCCTGGCAAATCAACATTGATGTCCTCCATCAGTTCAAGGCAATCCAAAATTTCCGCCAAATGATCCGCCAGATTCAAAAGTTGTAAACAATCGTAATCTGCCTCGTTCTGAGGAAAATTAAAGCCGTTCCAGAACCAGGGCAATCTAGAAATAAGATCCGAAAGACTCCAGCTTGACCCCCAAAAAAGTAATTTCTGCATATCTTCTAAAAAGGGCCAACTAACCGCCCTAGCAATTTCTCGGCCACAAGCTCGCTGGCACAATTCATCCAATATTGATTGAATATGCCCGATATGATTTGACAGATCCAAATCTCTTAACTCTGGTACAGATACTGAACGAAACATACAGGCCAGATACCCCTCAAGATCAGCCCGATTAAAACCCGGGGCTATCTCTTCATTTGAAGCCGGCACTACTTTTGCTTTTTCTGGCATCTTTCCTTTCCCCCTGTTCTAAAATGTTAAAAACATAGAAATAATCAAAATACCTAAATTATAATGTGCCAATATAACTAAAAAACTTATCATAATTTATATTATTTGTCAACCGGGTCGGGTAA
>CAYVRE010000037.1:0-3521 GCA_964453095.1 uncultured Candidatus Saccharibacteria bacterium | reverse complement strand
GGACTGCGAGAAACATGGGGATAGAGGTTAAAGAGTAATCAAGTAAAAATCAAGCGTTAAAAGCGCTTGATTTTTATTTTGCATAAGTGGTAGAATAATTGTACTAATAATTAAGATATATAAACATGGAAGAAAAAAAATACATTCGGCCATCATGGGATGAATATTTCCTAAACTTATTAGAGCCGATAGGAAGCAGGGGAAGCTGCGATAGGGGAAGAAGCGGAGCTGTGATTGTCAGCCCGGGGCACACAATAGTTGCAACAGGATATGTCGGAGCTGCTCCAGGGCAACCGCATTGCGACGAAGTGGGCCATATGCTGAATACAGTAATACGCGAAGACGGAACTCAATCACAGCATTGTGTTAGAACGCTGCACGCTGAGGAAAACGCAATTTTACAATGCGCAAAAGACGGCATAAGTGTTGAGGGCACGACAATTTATACAAAAATGGTGCCTTGCTACAACTGCGCAATGAGAATTGTCAGAGTCGGAATTAAAAGAGTGGTTGCTTTAAAAAGATATCATACAGATCAGCTGTCCATAAAACTATTTAGGGATGCAGAAGTCAATTTAGTTATTATGGATAATGCCGTTGAATCTTATGAAAATCAGCAGGCAAAAGACCAAAATGAGAAAGAGGCGCCGGAGAAAGAAAGGCCGGTAGATACAGCCAGCGCCGGATTCACCAGCATAAAGGAAGTTTTGATGCAGGAGGGAAAAAGAGAGGATATTAATAAAGAGGGATTTGTATAAAATGAACAAAGATGACGAACAGGTGCTGGTTGCGCCGAGCAGCATAATTTTTGAAAAGGGAAAATGGCAGGGAATTAAAAAAGATAATCTGGATTATTACGTTGATTTGATTAAAAGTAACTGCCAATTTAAAAGAAGGGGAGACGTGGAAACAGATAATTCTTTCCAGCAGATAATTCCATATATTGTTTTTAATTTTGAGGACAAGTATTTTATCTATAAGTATCTGCCCAAGGCAGGAGAGCCGAGATTGGTTGATACTTACCAGCTGGGCGTGGGTGGGCACATAAACCGAGAAGACGGCGATGAGAATAAGGATATTCTGGAAACCGGCATGATGCGCGAGTGGGATGAAGAAGTAGATTACAAAGGAAACTTTATTGAGAAAAAACTGATCGGCCTGTTAAATGACGATACTAACCCGGTGGAACAGGTTCATCTGGGGCTGGTTTACAATTTTACAGGCGACAGTCCGGATATTTCCATCAAGGAAAGAGAAAAGATGGAAGGCAGATTAGTTGATTTAAAAGATGTGGAACAGTATATAAAAGGCAACCCGGGTGTCTGGGTGCAGATTGTATATAGAGATTATTTATCAAAATTAAATGTTTAAGTATATTATTTTTGACTGGTCGGGAGTGATAAAGGATGCTGTGCACGATCATGTATGGGTGATAAATAAGATGTTTGAAAAATTTGGAGGGAGAGAAATATCGCTTGATGAAATTAAGGAAAAATGGGAGCAACCGTATATGAAATTCTGGAACAAGTTTTTTCCGGAGATGACCCTGGAAGAAGAACAAAAAGCATACCGTGAGGTTGTTTTAGATAAGAACTGTCCGGTCTCCGATGCCTATGAGGGAATCGTCGACCTCATAAAGGAACTGAAAACAAGGGGTGTTTTGATGACAGTTTTAAGTTCTGATCAGCAAGAAACAGTTTTTCCTGAAATAAAGAGGTTCGGGTTAGAGAGTATTTTTAATGACGTGGTTGTCCATGTCCACGACAAAGCAGAAGCAATAGACGAGCTGATTAAGAGAAATAATTTTAAGCTGGAAGAGACGGTCTTCATCGGCGATTCAAACCATGAAGTTGAGGTGGGCAAGCAGGCAGGCGTGAAAACTATTGCTGTAACATGGGGGTTTTCGACAGAAGAAAAACTTAAATCAACAAACCCAGATTTTTTAATACACAATATTAAAGAATTAGAAGAAATTTTATTATGAAAAAAGGAAAATTCTTTGTTTTCGAAGGCATCGACGGGTGCGGGAAGTCCACCCAGACAAAACTGCTGGCCAAATATTTTAATAAAAAGGGATACAAGGTGGAAAAGATTGATTTTCCCCAGCACGGAGAGAAATCTTCAGGCTTAGTCGATGAATATTTAACCGGGAAATACGGAGAATCAAAGGACGTGGGGCCGTATATCGCCTCTATTTTTTATGCCTGCGACAGATACGATGCAAGCTTTAAAATCAGAAAATGGCTTGCAGAAGGTAAGATAGTCGTATCAGATAGGTATTTGGTTTCCAACATCGGGCACCAGGGAGGTAAAACAATAAAAAACAAGAAAATATGGAAAAGATATGTTAATTGGCTGTATAATTTAGAGTATGGCCTTTTCAAAATTCCAAAACCAGATTACACTTTCATTTTAAAGACATCGCCGGAGTTTTCATTGAAGTTGGCTCATAATATAACAGACAAGACAAAGCAAGCTAGAAGGAAGAGCTATCTCGGCAGTAGCAAGAAGCAGGATATACACGAGAAAGATAAAAGCCATTTGTCGAATGCTTTGTCCTCATATTTAATGGCGGCCAAAGAGTTTCCGAGAGATTTTAAAGTTATAGAATGTCTGGAAAAAGATAAGTTGTTGTCTCCGGATGTAATTAACCAAAAAATAATAAAAGCAGTTGAAAAAAAGATTAAATAATATGGAACAAAGAAGAATTTACACATTACCCAACAATTTGATGCCCGAGGTAAGGGCAGTGACTTTTGCCAAGTGCTCAAGGTCGCCTGACCCGTTCGATAAGATTGCGGCCGAGCTTACGGAGGAAAAATCAGCCGAGTTCCACGATAAGTGGGTGGTGGGCTTCGGACATTCTTCAATCGCCGAGCACGCAGTTATTTCTCTGGCGCTTGAAAATGTCTCTATTCTATCGACTAAGGTGGTTGAAGATGCCCGCTTGGCTTCTTTTACTGAGAAGTCGACCAGATACCAGGTTTTTACCAAAGACAAGCTGTATATGCCGGAGAACATAATGAACTCCGGATTAAAAGATATCTATTTAGATGCAGTCAATTCCTTGATGGATGTTTATGCGGAGATGACAGATCCTATGATGGCCTTTGTAAAACAAAAATATCCCAAGCCGGATGACCAGGATGAAAAATTATACAATATGATTTCCAAAGCCAGAGCTTGTGATAATATACGCTATTTATTGCCGACAGCAACTTTGACCAATTTAGGGATGACAATTAATACAAGGGAACTGGAGCATTTAATTAAAAAGCTTTTATCTCATCCTTTGAAAGAGATGCAGGACATCGGCCGAGAGATGAAAGAAAAAGCCATGGAAGCAGTGCCTACCCTGGTGAAGTTTGCCGATAAAAATTCGTATATTGTGGAAACAAAAGAGCGCTTGAAGCAGATATCGGAAAACAATCTGGGCAAAGAGGCCGGCGACAACCAGGCTGTGGCAATAGTTAATTACGACCCCGAGACAGAAGATAAATTGATTGCCTCAATCCTTTATC
>CAYVRE010000036.1:0-3586 GCA_964453095.1 uncultured Candidatus Saccharibacteria bacterium | reverse complement strand
TGGGTTAGCTTGTTTTTATTAAAAGAAATTAATTTTCCGATTAAAATGTGGCTTACGATATCCATTATTGATATATATAGTATAAACTTATCATAAAAATTCAATTTTTTAAATAAATCAGCGCCCGCGAACGAAGTCGGGGGCGCATTAGGTAGTGCTGGCAGCCCTAGGGCTGCTGTTCGGCAAGAGAGGCTTTAAAAGCCTCCAGTTCCATTTGCTGCTCGATCTTGAGTTCATTTCGTCTCCCTTCAACCCTTTCTATGGCTACTCTGATCACGTACAGCGGATAGTGCCGCTGTTTCATGGCAGGCAGAAGGTCAAAGATTGACTTTCTGTGGTGGAACTGTCTGAGAAGAAGGTCGATTTCCTTATTCGCCCTTCTTCTTTCCTTGGCAGTGATAAGAACCTCCTTTATTCTTTGTTCTTTTGGCTGCTCTGGGTTTTGGGGGCATTGGCCGCCAAAACACCGGTTGACCGGAATCATCCGAATCTTTTGCGCCTCTTTCATGGTGCTGCTCCTTTGTGAAAACCCAGGTCTCTTGCCCTTGCAAATCCTCCGTATAGAAGACCTTGTTTTGAAAGAACTACGCTGTCCTTTCCTCTGTGCCCTCGAGAGGATTCGAACCTCTGTTACAGACTCCGCAAGTCTGTGTCCTATCCACTGAACGACGAGGGCTTTCATCTCCACCATACAATAGAATATCTATAAAATCAAATTGACTTTGTGCATTTTTTAAGATAGAATAAAAGTCAAATGAGGAGGGTTGGCAGAACGGCTAATGCGCTAGTTTTGAAAACTAGTGTCCTCACGGACTTGCAGGTTCGAATCCTGCACCCTCCGCCAAGTTTTACATTCAGCGAAATTGAAAGATGTTGCCCATACTGGTATAATTATGATAATGAGGACTACACAACGTAAGGGGGATGTTGCAGTTGCTCAAGCAATCGCAAGATTTACAAAATTGGGTTACGATGTCTCCCTGCCAATTACCGAATCTGCTTCGTATGATTTAATAATTGATGTAAATAAAAGATTAAAAAGGGTACAAGTGCGGTACAGTAGCGTAAAGGAGGTTGCCTTGAGAAGAATACATTCTAATTCGAAAGGGTATGTAGTGAAGAAAACGAAACTCAATGCTTATGATTGGCTTTATATTTATAGAAATACTGGAGAAGAATATTTAATTAAAAAATGTTTGATAAATCGTAATTCTATTGTCCCTAACACAAAATATCTTCTAAAATGAATTTTAATAAATTAGGAGGAGTCGCATAACGGTATTGCAAAGGATTGCTAATCCTTGCCCTTTCGGGGGCCTGTGGGTTCGATTCCCACCTCCTCCGCTTTAATTTTTAAAATATAAAAATGGCAACACAAAATACATTTGCCTGCGCGATAAATTGCATGGATGGCAGGGTCCAGGAAGCTGTAAAAAAGTATATGCAAGAAAACTACGGCGTTGACTGGGTGGACCAGGTTACGGAGCCGGGTCCCAACAAGATTTTAGCGGAAAATTCAGACAAAGCCGTAATTGAAAATATTAAAAAAAGAGTTGATATTTCCGTGAACCACCACGGTTCAAAGGTGGTGGCGGTTATCGGCCATTTCGGGTGCGCGGGCAACCCGGCGGAAAAACAGGAACAGATCGAGCATCTTAAAAAAGCCGAGGAGGTTGTAAAATCCTTCGGCTTTCCGGTCGAAATAGTTCTTTTGTGGGTGGACGGAGACTGGAAAACAGTAGAGCCAGTGTAAAATAGCAGACGACAGATTATTTGTGGTATAATTTAAAAATGTTATTAATATTAAAGGCTATATGCAAAAAGGATTCACGATAATTGAGCTAATAGTGGTTGTAGCCATAATCGCCGTTTTAGCTGCTATTGTTGCGGTAAATGTAATTCAATATATAGCCAAGGCAAAAGATGCCTCTATAATAGAGAATTTAAACACAATTGCGACAAACGCTACAGTTTATTTTCTAGACAACGGGGAATATTTGCTTTTTGATGGTACTGACGAATATATAATCCCAGCGGCGGAGATAGATAAGAATAACGGCGACAATGATATAGCTGAAATATTTGAGACAGACGTTTACTGTGTGTCAAGTTCATTAGTAACAAACCAATCGATAAGATGGTGTATTGATAGTACCGGTGTTAATATGAAATCAGCATCATGCAATCTGTTGCTTTATAAATGTGTGCCAGACTAACAATAGCTGTAAAATGGATAAAGATGCATAAAAAAAATAACCGCTATAGAGCTTTTACCCTGATAGAGCTGGTGGTGATTATCGCAATAATCTCAATTTTAACCGCTATTGTCTCGGTGGGATTAGGTAATATACGCATGAAGGCGCATGACGCGCGCCGGGTCTCTGATATAAAACAAGTTGAGACAGCTCTTACGAGCTATTATACAAATAAGGGATACTATCCTGAATATACAGATTGGGCTACCATCTGCAACACTAATTTGCCCCCGAGCCCTAATTCGCTTGGTGCACTTGTTAGCGAAAGTATTATGGCAGCAGTGCCCATTGATCCAATCAATAAAAGTTTATCAACTCCTCGTTTTTGTTACGAATACCTGGGAAGCAGTACTGGCAGTTATCCCGGTGCTTCTAGCTACTATTGTGATGGCAAGCGGCGTACTTGTTATGAATATAGCCTTGTTTTTTCAACAGAAAAGTCAATATCGGGCTTTCCTTTAGTCACCGGCACGTCCTATTTTACAAATTGTATCCATGGTCCTCTCCTCCCGAATCCTTCTCCCTCGGTTTGTCCATAATCTGCTGAAGAGATAAAATTTATTCTTCGCGGGCAATGCAAATTCCCCAGACGCTTTTTGCTCCGCTATCTCTCAAAACTTTGGCGCATTCTTCCATTGTCGATCCGGTGGTGTAAACGTCATCAACTAAAAACACCTTTTTCCCTGCGATATCGGCAGGGTTTTTTATTGTAAAGGCATTTTCCAAGTTTTTCTCTCTCTGTTCTTTTGAAAGTTCCATCTGCGGTTTAGTGGATTTTATTTTGACTAAATTATCTGAGATTACGGGAACTTGCATAATTTTTGATAATTCTCTAGCCAGCTCTTCCGATTGGTTATATCCCCGGCTGCGGAGTTTCTTTTTATCTAGCGGCACCGGAATCAGAACTGAATTGTTCCAGATTTCATCGGTGTTTTTTTTTGAAATCACTAAATGTTCTATCAAAATGCCTGCCAATGTTTTTGCCAGGTCTTTGATATATGGCTGATATTTGAATTGGCGGATAAGTTTTTTGACCAGGGCGTTTTCTTTGTATGGCAGGGCGAAATAGAGGCCGGACAGTTTTTTATTCCGGCATCTGTCGCAGGCGCCGTCATTTTTCTGCTCTGGACCCATGCGGATAGGGGATTTGCTGCAGAGGCAATATTGGAATTCACAGATATCCAGAGTTGCCCTGCAGTCGTTGCAGAGATAGGAGCCCTCTTTGTTGCATCCCAGACAGAATTTGGGAAAGAACAAATCTAATAGAAAATTTTTGAACTTATCCACAGTGTTATTTTATTGACTTCATTATATAATAAACTTAATTATGG
>CAYVRE010000035.1:0-3768 GCA_964453095.1 uncultured Candidatus Saccharibacteria bacterium | reverse complement strand
GAGTTTAATAAAGTTTTCCGGGACAAGGAACTGCCGACAGACATTCCTGTTTTTGAAACAGATAAAAAAGAATACTTTATCCTGGATTTATTGTGCGACAGCGGGCTGGCCTCTTCAAAGAACGAAGCCAAGCGCCTTGTCGAGGCCGGAGCAGTTGATATAGACGATAAAACTGAAAAGGAATGGAAAAAGACAGTGGGAATAAAAAACGGGATGGTAATAAAATCCGGCAGCAGAAAATTTGTAAAAATTAAAATGAAATAAAATGGAACATAGATTTTTGATTAAAGACACAGCTAAACATATCGGGGAAAAAGTTATGGTTTGCGGATGGGTGGATGTTAAGCGCGCTCACGGCAAAATACTTTTTATTGATTTGCGAGACAGAAGCGGAGTCTTGCAGGTGGTTTTTACGCCTTCCAATCAAGAAGTATATAATTTAGCCGATCAATTGAGGCCGGAGTGGGTGGTGGAGATTGTCGGACAAATTGTGAAAAGGCCGGATAATATGGTCAACCCAAAAATTGAAACAGGGCAGGTAGAGATGTCGGTGGAAAGCTTAAAAGTTTTGTCGCAATCGGAAACACTTCCTTTATCCATCGAAGGCGATGGTTATGAAATAGGAGAGGAAGTAAGAATGAAATACAGATATTTGGATTTGAGGCGCGAGAGAATGAAAAATAACCTTGTTATGCGGCATAAGATAATAAAATTCGTTCGTGACTTTATGGATAAAGAGGGGTTTATAGAAATTGAGACGCCCATTTTGACTAAATCAACGCCCGAGGGAGCAAGGGATTACATTGTGCCTTCGCGTCAAGCTCCCGGAAAATTCTATGCGCTTCCGCAATCTCCTCAGCAATACAAGCAATTGCTGATGGTAGCGGGGATAGAAAAATACTTTCAAATTGCTAAATGTCTTAGGGACGAAGATCCCAGAGGGGACAGGCAGCCGGAATTTACTCAGCTTGATTTGGAAATGAGCTTCGTAAGAGAAGAGGATGTTATAGGCCTGACAGAGCGGCTTTTAATTTTAGTCGTGCAGAGCTTATTCCCGGAAAAGAAAATACAAGAAATTCCTTTTCCGAGAATTTCATATAAAGAAGCAATTGAAAAATACAAAACAGACAGGCCGGATTTAAGGAAAGATAAAAACGATAAAAATTTACTGGCTTTCTGCTGGGTTGTAGACTTTCCGTTTTTTGAAAAAAATGAAGATGGCAAATGGACCTTTACACACAATCCTTTTTCCGCCGCTAAACCGGAATTTGAAAAAGACTTGTCGGATAAGAAAAATATAGATAAAATTCTAACCAGCCAGTACGACGTTGTGCTGAATGGTTTTGAAATCGGCGGAGGAAGCATCAGAAACCACCGGCCCGAAGCGCTGGAAAAGGTTTTTGAAATAATGGGATACAAAAAAGAAGTTATACAGGAAAAATTCGGCCATATGATGGAGGCATTCAAATATGGGGCTCCGCCACACGGAGGAATAGCCTGGGGTTTAGACAGGCTATTTGCCCTGCTGTTGGAGGAGCCGAATATTAGGGAAGTGATTGCTTTTCCTAAAACAGGGGACGGCAGGGATTTTATGATGGATGCGCCCTCGGAAGTAGATAAAAAGCAATTAGAGGAACTGCATATAAAAGTGAGCTTGTCCAATCCGGCATCAATGAATAAAAAGAAGGCCGCAAAAGTTAAGAAATAAAAAAGCCATGAGATTTATCAATTGGAGCCGCCTTATTCAGGGAATTTTATTATCTTTTGTTTTTATAATATCCCTTGGTATCTTTGCATCGGGGTTGCAGTGGTTTTTTCTTCCCCCAAAAAGTTTTGAGGGGGCGCTTCCGGCTAGCATTTCCGGCGGCGCAGAGAAAATATTATTAAATGAAAGACCCCTGGCGGAAAAGCTGATCATCGATGCGCAATCGGCGGTCTCTGTGCAGACCGACCTTGAACAGCGGGAAGTTCTTTTTGATAAAAACGGAGACAGAAAGCTTCCCATAGCCAGCATAAGCAAGCTTATAACAACTCTGGTAATTTTAGAAAACATTGAACTGTATGAAAAAATAAAAATTAGCAAGGCGGCGCAAGATGTAGGCGGAGACATAGAGTCCCTGAAGGAGGGAGAAGTATTTTTTGGCAAAGACCTTTTATATGCCATGCTGATCGGATCTAATAATTCAGCCAGTCAGGCATTTTCAGAAAGAATGGGAACGGAAAAGTTTATCGGACTGATGAATAAAAAGGCGGAAGAACTGGGCCTTTCAAATACATCTTTCGGTAATCCTACCGGCCTTGGCTTAGACAATTTTTCCACTGCTGATGATATGGTAAAACTTGCCGAATATATACTGAAGCAGCGCCCTTCGATTTTTGGTATAACAGTTATGCCGGAGTTCGACCTTTATACCGCTGACGGAAAAACCATTCATAAAATCATCAATACCGATGATCTAGTCAGAGAAAACTCTGATTTTAAAGAAAGAATTGTCGGAGGCAAGACCGGCACAACCAGACCAGCCGGTCAGTGCCTGCTTTTAGTGATAAAATCCAAAGATGACCAAAGTTTTTTAATCAATGTTGTGTTGGGTTCAGAAAATAGATTTGAAGAAGTTAAGAAAATAATTAACTGGTTAAAGCAGTAATATGACTCTTTTAACATTCAACGTCATTAAAGTATTCGGGCTGGCATCTATTGCTTCGGTAATAGCCATTTTATGGTGTCCATTGTTGATTAACTTTTTGTATAAGCACCAGCTCTGGAAAAAATCAGCTAGACAGAAAGCCATCAGCGGGGAAGACGCAGTTGTTTTTAACAGCCTGCATAAGGAAAAGGAAGTGGGCACGCCGAGAATGGGCGGGTTGCTTATTTGGATTACAGTCCTATTAGTGATTTTCATATTTTATTTTCTCTCGCTGATTTTTTCCGGCACCTGGCTGTCTCAGCTTAACTTTTTATCCCGTAGCCAGACATGGCTTCCGCTTTTTACCTTGGTGGTGGCATCAATCATCGGATTGTTTGATGATATCCTGCAGATTTTTGGCAAAGGCAAATACATCGGCGGGGGATTGTCTCTCAAAAAGCGTCTTTTTATGGTTATGCTGCTCGGGCTCATCGGCGCTTTGTGGTTTTACCAAAAGTTAGGATGGGATGTAATATATATTCCATTTATCGGAGATATTTCCATCGGGCTTTGGTATGTTCCTTTGTTTATTACCGTGATGGTTGCCTGCTGGTCGGGTGGAGTGATTGACGGCCTGGATGGATTAGCCGGAGGAGTGTTTGCCTCAATTTTCGGGGCCTTCACTATAATTGCTTTTTCTCAGGGGAAAATTGATTTAGCGGCTTTTTGCGCAGTAATTGCAGGCACGCTGTTCGCCTTTTTATGGTTTAATATTCCTCCGGCCAGATTCTATATGGGGGAAACCGGAATGCTGGGCCTTACCACAGTTTTATCAGTAGTGGCATTTCTTACGGATTCTGTTTATGTCCTTCCCATAATCGCCGGGCTTTTGGTAATAGAAGTTTCATCTGTGATAATCCAGCTTCTATCAAAAAAGTTCAGAAAGAAGAAGATTTTTTTATCTACTCCGATTCACCATCATTTTGAAGCCATCGGCTGGCCAAGCTACAAGGTGACTATGAGGTTTTGGATTGTGGGAATTGTTTTGGCTATCATGGGGGCGGCAATAAGGCTGCTGGGATAGCTTGACTTTTATTGGTTATAACCATAGTATATTGTATTAGATAATAATCAATAAAAA
>CAYVRE010000034.1:0-3812 GCA_964453095.1 uncultured Candidatus Saccharibacteria bacterium | reverse complement strand
CTTCTCTGTCAGCCGATTTTTTGATTGTCTGGATTACCGCATCAATATTTTTCAAGGCAATCATCAAGCCCTCTAAGATGTGGGCTCTTTCCTTAGCTTTGTCCAAATCAAATTTAACTCTGCGGGTGATTACCTCTTCTCTGTGCTTAATGAAATATTTCAAAACATCGGAAATCGAAAGTATCTCGGGCTGTATGCCGTCAACCAGGGCCAGCAGGTTTAAGTGGAAGGTCTTTTGCAGATTGGTAAATTTGTAAAGCCGGTTCAGAATCCTCTGCGGCTGGAATCCCTTTTTGACATCTATTACAATTCTCATGCCTTCCCTGTCGGACAGGTCCCTAATATCTTTTATGCCTTCTATTTTCTTTTCTGAAACCAGATCAGCCATTTGTTCGACTAGGGTGGATTTCAAAACTTGATAAGGTATTTCGGTGATTACAATCTGCTCCTGACCGTCTTTTCTTTCAATGACATCGGCTTTTCCGCGCATTAAAATAGAGCCCTTGCCCTGCGAATAAGCCGTGATTATTTCTTTCTGGTCGTAGATTATGCCTCCGGTAGGAAAATCAGGGCCTTGGATAAATTCAAATAAATCAGGCGTCTCGGCTTTAGGGTGGTCTAACAAATGAATTGATGCCTCTATTACCTCTGTCAGATTATGCGGAGGAATATTTGTTGCCATTCCCACGGCAATGCCCAGAGAGCCGTTCAAAAGCAATTGTGGCAGGGGAGAAGGCAAGACAGTCGGCTCGCGCCTTGTGCCGTCGTAATTATCCATAAAATTAACCGTATCTTTTTCAATATCCTGCAGTAACAGTTCCCCGACTTTTGATAATTTACACTCTGTATAACGCATGGCGGCTGCGGAATCCCCGTCAATTGATCCCCAATTCCCCTGACCTTGAATCAGCGGGTATCTTAAAGAAAAATCTTGGGCCATTCTTACCATTGATTCATAGACAGCCACATCTCCGTGCGGGTGGTATTTAGCCAGAACATCTCCGGTAACTGCGGCTGATTTTCTAAACTTCGCTCCGTAGCCTAATCCCAGCTCATTCATTGCAAACAAAATCTTCCGGTGCACCGGCTTTAATCCGTCCCTTACATCAGGCAGAGCGCGCGACACAATAACTGACATTGCATAATCAATGTATGATTCTTTTAGCTCTGTCACCAGCTCTCTTTGCTTTACCTTTCCTCTTTCTGATTTTTCTTCTTTATCTTCTGCCATTTTAATAACTGATTATTCAACTGAAGAAAACTCTATTTTCCCGATGTCCTCCTGGATTTGGAAAACCCTCTTAGCCGACATATTAAACCAAACAATCCCCAACAATACGGCAATTACGGCTACAACAGCCCACATAATAGCCTTTTTCTGCTGGTCAGGCAGGGCTCTGAGTTTTTCAAGATAATTATGAAAATCCATTAAAAAATATTCTTATTTCTGCTGCATTTCAAGGCTGTAACACCACTATTTCCATTCCGTCTTTAGGCAGCGCTGACGCTTTGACCGTAAGCTTGTCTTGCGGAACAATTGAGTTTTTTCCCATTGTTTTTAAAAATTTAGAAACATCGTCCAGCTTTATTTTAAGCTTGGGCAATGCATAGTGCATCGGAATTACCATTCTGGGCTCAATCTGCCCGATTATTTTCTGCGCCGCCGAAGAATCAATGGTGTATTCTCCGCCGACCGGAATCATCAGAATATCGACTGAATCTATCTTTTCCAGCTGCTCATCGGTTAGTTGTTTCTGCCCCAAATCGCCTAAGTGGCAGAATCTCATCTCCTCCGCCTCAATAATATAAATTGTATTGGGTCCTTTTTCCTTTCCTTCCTTATCGTCATGAAAAGAAGGAATGCCTTGTATAAAAACGCCTTTGACCTCGTATTCTCCCGGGCCTGAAACTAAAAATGGGCTGCCCTTCACAGCTTTTATATTATTATGGTCATGATGCTGGTGGGTAACCAGCAGTATATCTGCAGAAAAATTAGGAGCTTTCAGACCTGTTTCCTCGTCAAATGGGTCGATAACAATATCTGCCGAATGGTCTCTTGAATTGGAGACCGAAATTTGAAAACAGGACTGGCCCGCGAAAGTGAGCTTAGCCATAAAAAACAAATCAGATTTTAACCTTATGCGTTAATTCTACTATAATCTCCCGGTTATTACAACCCTGTTTTAAGAGAATTAGCAGGAAATCAGCGGCATTCTGTCTGCTGATTTTACGCTAATTCTCAGTAGGAAATCTTATCAAGCAACAGGGTAAATAAAGAGCCTGCCTCCAGCTGAGCTTCTTCGTTGGTTCGGGCTTTGGTAAACCTCTGCCATTGGCTGAAAATCGCCTGGTCATTCAGGTCGCGCACCGCATTTTCCAGCTGCAAGCGGTCGTCAAAGTTGATCTCCTCCTGGCCTTGCAAAACTTTTTGCACAAAAAGCTTTGTGAAAATCAGCGCTTTTCCGTTTATCTGCTGGACTTTAACCTGCTTAATCGCCTCGTTGGCTTCAATTTTTGCGAAAACAAGAAAGGCGCCGAGCAGAAGATTGACTGCCAGCGATAATGCCAAAAGGATATTGATTATCTTTCTTATCATTGTACTCAACAATATATTTAATAATATTTGTTATTTAGCTGCCGCTTTTTTAAACATGTCCCTGCGCATCATCAAGCGCGACAAAACCGCCAGTATCGAAACCAGAAGCAGTATAATGGCTATCATCAGAATCCTTTCCAAACTGAATATCCTTGCCAGCCAGCTTCTGGATAGAAGCTGAATATTCATATTGATTTCTGCGCCCTGGGAAACCTGGAATGGCTTTCCTTCGTAATAGAAATACCCATCTTTTTCCACTGCCAGATAATAATATCCGGGCGGTACTAAGAAAGAATATTTTCCTGTTTCATTGGTCTTCTGCGGATTTTCCTGCTGGAAGTCCTCTGCCTGCCATAATTCATACTTTTCTGTTTCAACGTTCAGCCAATAAATTGAGACAGCTGCGCCCTTAATGCGGGCCTGCATCCCGGCAACGTTTTCATAAATATATCCCTCCGGGTCAACCACAGCAATTGTTGAAATTTGCTTTACCGGAGTATTTTCATTTTTATAAGTGATAATCGTGCGTATATCATATTTGCCTTCTCGGCCGGGCATCTGTATGCTGGCCGTATAGATGCCGTCTTTATCATCGTCTTCGTAGGCAAACCTGTCCAGCAATATTTCAGAGCCGCTCAAAAGCGAGGCGGTTAAAATATTCTTTGAGATAGGCGCTGAATCCGATAGCAACACAACCATTCCTTCAACGCTCTTTGCCTCTGCCTGCGGCTTTACAACCAAACTGATTTGTCTGTTCTGGACGATATTAAACGACTGCACAACCTCTTCCTCCCCTACAAGCGCCACCTTCATACTAATATCGATACTATTATTCGCGGCTCTGGCAAAAACAAACTCATCCGGAATTATTTCTTTTTCCGCCCGGCTGAAAGCCTTAGCCTTTACCCCGAGAGTCTCCATGCCGGCTACATCGGACAAAACAGGGAAAGAGAATGCCACTCCGTTTAATTTCTTAACATCAGCTTTTTTTGTGACACCGACTTTTTCCAAAGTAGAAGCCACCTGCGGGAATTTGCGGACCAATTCTTTAAACTTGAAGGGCAGGAAAGATATATCCAGCTCTCCGAAATCTTTCACCTTAACTATATCCAGCTTATGCGCCAACGCCTCCGGCGCCTCTTCCGGCACCGCCTCGCTTATCGGCGGATAGACAATCTGCTCTTCCGGCTCGGGCCTCAAGGCGCTGATGATGTCT
>CAYVRE010000033.1:0-4202 GCA_964453095.1 uncultured Candidatus Saccharibacteria bacterium | reverse complement strand
ATCCAATAATTTCAAGGTGGTTGGGCAATTTTGGCTGGTACCGGTGATTGCAAAGGTAGACGCGTTAAAAGTTAATATCCTTGAGATTCCAAGCCCTTATCACTGATTGCAAAGAGGGACTCGTTAGGTGCCTGCTCAAAAACATGCTAATCGAGTCATAACGATTAAAAAGGGAAGGAATCGATCATGATAAAGAAAAAAATTCTCAATCCTGTCCGGGTCAGGCAGATCAATGGCGGTTTCAGCTTTATTCCTCACCGGTTTATTATTGATGGATTTTTGGCCTCCCTGGATCAAAAAGAACTCCTTTTGTACCTGTTTCTCATTTTGATCTCAGATCGTTTTGGCATATCTTTTTACAGCTATGATTCCATATGCTCTTTGCTTCAAATGAGAATCGATCAATATATCGAGGCAAGAGACAGCCTGATTGAAAAGGATCTGATTGCCTTTGACGGCACCCTTTTCCAGGTACTTTCTCTGCCGAAAAAACGACCGGACCGCCAGAAAAGCCAGGGTCCATCTCCTGTTGAAACACTTATCCAACAGACCGTTAAAGGGTTTTAAAGTGATCGATGATAAAACCATATCAACCATTGAAAGGATCGAAGAATGGCTCAAGGAAATCGAATCGGTGGTAAAGGTCTTGGATCAGGCGATCGAGGATTATCTTCAATGGATGGCGGAAAACGGATATGCAAAAAGCACCCGGAAAGAATATGCACGGGCGTTGAGGGTGTTTAAGTTATTCATCGAAAAACGAAAATGCTTGTGGGATGAAATCTTTACTCAAGAAATGTTACGGCAATTTAAAAATTCAGAAAGACCGCACCTAATACATGCCGTAACCGGGCTGTCACGGTATCTTTTTGAACAGGGTAAAATTGCCCGGCATTTGGGGATGAAATATCAATCTGTCAATTTACCTCAGATCTATGAGGACTATCTTATCTATCATCAAAAAATCCATCAGTCTTCCGACCGAAAGCTAAAGCATATCAAACTTGTTCTTATTGCCTTTCATAAGTTTCTTGAAAAACGCCATATTAAGCTTCGCACCCTGACCATCGAAAAAATCGATGTGTTTCTGTCCGAGTATCTTGCGGATTATAAAGAGAACACTCGCCGGTTGTACCGGAGTCATCTTCGGGGTTTTTTGAGATATTTGTTTCATGAGCGAAAGCTGTTAGCAACCGACTTGGCCCCGCTTATCGTCGGTGCGCCCCAGTTCTCCAAAGCCAAACCGCCTAATTTTTTGCGACCCCATGAGTTGGAAAGGCTGTTTGCCGGCCTGAAACTCTCTTCGGCAGGCGATCTTAGAGCTTATGCCATGGTTTATCTGGCATACACCCTGGGACTGCGCCCCTGTGAGATCAGTTCAATTTGCCTGGATGATATCTTTTTTAAAGATGCTCAGCTTTGCATAAGAATCCGAAAAAATGACAAGCCCGTCAGACTCCCTGTTCCCGAAGAGACCATCAAAGCCATCGCTGCCTATCTTATCGGAGGCAGACCCAAAACCAAGCACCGGGAACTGTTTTTAACCCTTCATCCTCCCCATAGGAAATTGGGGCAAAACACGGTAACCCAACATATAAAAAAATGCATGCATGACGTGGGTATGACATACAGCGCCTATAGCCTTCGACATACGTACGCTCAAAATCTTCTGGAAGCAGGGGTATCCATCTATGAAGTCAAAGAGATGATGGGCCATGACAGTATCGAGTCTACCCGAAAATATCTTCATGTTCACATAAAATTGATGCGAGAGGTCCTCTTTGATGAAACCCTTTGAAAGTTTTTTAGCGCAAAAGATTGAGGAATACGTAGCCTATCGATTATCACTGGGCTTTTCTTTACATCCCATGACCTCGCATATAAGAAGCTTTGACCGGTATCTTGCAATGAGAAACACAGAATCGACAGTATTACGACCATCGTTTTTTCTTGAACTCAGAGCAACCCTTAAACTTGAATCACGATCCATCAACCGCATACTTTCTACAACCCGAATGTTCTTCCAGTATCTGGTGCGACAAGGCTTTTATACCGCCAATCCTGTAAAGGATATCCCATTATTGCCGGAAAATGAGATCATCCCTTTTATCTTCTCCGAAAAACAAGTCGATCTTTTGCTAAAAGCTGTTTTAAAAAGCATCCGGAAAAACCAAAGATATTTTTTAAAGGATCTCTCAGGGCACATGGCGATTTTACTGTTAGCTCGTTGCGGCATGAGAATATCCGAGCCATTGAAAATGGAAGTCGATCAATATCGGCCAAAGGAAAAAACACTTTATATTGAAAAAACCAAGTTTAAAAAAGATCGTCTGATCCCGGTACCCATTCCCGTAGCAGTAGACCTTGAAAACTATCTCTGTGCACGCAAAGTTCTTATCGGAGATAATCAAAATCCATTCCTTCTCGCCGGAGCCAAACAAAAGCGATTAAATGATAATAGGGTCCGTTGTATCTTTCGTCAGGCCCTCAAAGATATCAAAATCGATCAATCCAGACAGGTTATCGGTAACATTAACTTTAGTGCACCCACGGTTCACAGCCTTCGCCACTCATTTGCTGTCAATACGTTAAAAAGGGTACAGGCACAGGGAAGATCCCCCCAGAATGCGCTGCCGGTCCTGGCCGCATATATGGGGCACAGTGAATATAAACATACTGTTAAATACCTGAAAATGATCGATGCAAAAAAGCGAAAACAGTTTTTGGATTTTTCTCTCGAACAAAAAGAAAAACGATGAATCTTAACACACTCATCCATCAATTCTTTGATCAGTACCTGCCCCGAATAAAGGGGAGCAGCCAGCAAACCATCATGGCTTATCGGGACACCTATCGTCTGCTTGTCCCTTTTGCGGCAAAGTATCATGGGATTAAGATCAGATCGCTTAAGATCGGTCATCTCTCAAATAATATGATCCTGGACTTCCTCGATTACCTTGAAAAAAAACGTCTCAACAAGACTGTCACCCGAAACCATCGTCTGGCAGGCATTAAATCAATGGCCAAAATGATCCGCTTTATGCACCCTGAAAGAAGCGCACTTGCCCAAAGAATCCTCAGCATACCCCAAAAGCGCTCCCAAAAACAGTTGATCGGCTTCCTGTATCCCAATGAAGTTCTTAATGTCTTTGAAGCCGTTGATCTTAAAACATACTATGGGTTCCGTGACTATACGATCCTGAACTTGCTCTATGACTCGGGCGCCAGGGCCAGTGAGATGGCGGGCCTTACCAATGACTTCTTTGACCCGGAAAATAACACACTGGCTATTCTGGGAAAGGGCAATCAGTACCGGCAAATCGAGCTTTTGCCAAAAACAGTTCAACTTGTAAAAGCTTATGTCACAAAATATCGTAAAAAACCAAACCCGTTATATCAGCGATACCTGTTCGTCAATCAGCGGGGGACATCATTTACAAGGCACGGCATCAATCGTATTTGTAAAAAATATCTTCGTTATGCGTTGAGTCCCAAACGTCTCAGGGATATCAACCCGGCTCACAGCTTCCGGCACTCCTGTGCTGTTCGTATGCTCTTGGCCGGTAAACCGCTCAGTGAAATCAAAAACCGCCTGGGCCATGAAAATATCCAATCCACCATGACGTATTTACACATGGAGCTGACACACAAGCGAGATGTGCAGAAAAAATTCATCGAATACAGTGCAAAAATTATAAAACAAGATCCAAAGATAGAAGATTTAATCGATTGGGAAAACAAGCAGAATACACTGGCTTGGCTTGACACGCTTTGAATTGGGATACAGCCAGGTTCAAGAACATCTAAAGGTCTCTTTAGACAATTTTTATTATGTTGACAGTTTTATTACCAATTTGTAAAATCTTTTGTAACTTATTGTTTTTAATAATAATTCCTGTTTGGCAGGATCAAGTCAAATAATACCATTTTTTCAATGGGTTATGGCTACTCACAACATAAGGCAAGATATCGAAAGTTTTGAAAAGTCCGAATTTCGTTTGGTATTCTTAATGTATTTGTAGTGCGACGAGAAGTTGCGTATTTTGACGGGTAATATTCAAGGGTGATGCCAGATCATTATAATCACTTGTTATGGCTTAATGGCAACCTTAAATTATGGAAACATTAACTGAAATCATGGAATTAATCATATGGCCAATTACTTTTCTGGTTTGTGTTTTTATTTTCAGAAAAGGAATCGT
>CAYVRE010000032.1:0-4299 GCA_964453095.1 uncultured Candidatus Saccharibacteria bacterium | reverse complement strand
TTTGCCGTCTTTTTGATTCTCTCGCTTCGGCTTTTATTTTTTCTATTATCAAATCAATAAACCAATTCGGCTGATTTAAAAACCTATAATAGTCCCAGCCAAATCTCTCGCAAATTTCTATCATCAAAATTTCCTCCGGCAATATTCCTTCTTCCAAGCCCAAATATCTCTCGTATTGGTAGATTATATCGTTTTTTTTTCGTCAATCGGCTTGGTTATTTTATTAATCTCCTCCATGACAAAATCAAACTCTGTGCTTTTTAATTCCAATAATCTGCCTAAAATATTTTCATTCGATCCGTCAAAGGAAACCACAATCAATTCAATCGCCCTGTTTTCTGCTTCGTTAATAAGCGAGCCAGATATATCTTTTACTATCGGTTTTTTTGTTTCTGCGTCGTAATCTAATTTCATTCCTTTTAAAAACACCAAGCTCAATTCTTTTGCTTCGCCGGCTGTCAAATAAGTTTTTAATTCCACCGCCTTTCCAGAAGGAGTTGTAATTTTTTTTGTTTCTCTTTCCATGTTAGTAAGAAGTTGCTAAATTAGTTAAAATTACTGAAAACATTTTACTGTCGCCAATCGAATAAAATGCTTTGAATCCGAGCGTTTGTTTTACTAAGTCGCCGATTGGCGTGGCTCTTGTTATTTCTGAAAATTTTACCTTTGCTAAATCAATCTGCAATTCTGGATTAGACCCTGTGCCAATAGTCACAGAAGTATTTTTTATATCAAACCTCAATGCCTTTACTGTATCTCCCAGTGCCAATGTCTTGAACGTTGCCTCATCCTCAAATAATGCCTCTACGGTTCCTGTGCAAACAAATTGCCTATTAAGAATGTCTGCTGGATCAACCGATCCTAAAACATCGTCAATTTCTAAATTCTTCTCAAATTTTAATGTAGCCGTTTTAATCATAGTTGCATCAGCTCCGGTCAAACCTGCCAAGTTCGTTGCAATCTTAAAAATAAAGTCTTGCGGCCTAAATGAATTTTCGGCTGTATAAGTTGCTGCCAGTGTTGCAACCGCTCCTTTTTTTGATTTAAAGTTTGCGGTAAATGCTACAAATTTTCCTCTCTCGTATTTTATTTCCAAACTTTCAATCATAGCCAAGGCAAACTGATAATCCTGCCATGGATCATCTATCCCTAAAGTCAACGACTGGTGCTGAGCGGAATTTCCCAAGCTGAATGTATGCTCATAAACAACTGATTCTCCGCCTTTCATGGCCGTATTCACAGAGCCGAATAACGAGAGAAGTATAAGCCCGATGCTTTTATCTTTAATGTCGCCGCCAAAAGAGCCTTCAGCCCATTTCCTGGTTATCTGGGCATCAATAGCATCGGCAATAACTCCGACCGAAGACTCCTCAATCGCCTGCTCAAATTTTTCCTGGTAATTTAGGTCTGTTTTAAACAGCCAATATGTGGGCGCTACAGGCGTTCCCCTGCTTGATTCTTTGCCGATTCCCAAATTAACTAATCGTCCGATTGCTTTTATCATGTTTATTTTTTGCTTTCCTTAAATTCTTTATATTTTTCCTCCGCCTCTGTTAAGCAGGCCGCTGTGCAATTAAATTCCGGATAACCGTCTTGAGGCGGAAAAAAGAAATTCTCTTCGACCTTTTTATTATCTGCAGATTTTATCGTTTTGTCTTTATATTCTTTTTGCATATTTTTATGTTAAATTTTTCGTTTTGTGGACTTTCAAGTTTATAATCGCCACCGCAATCGTTTTGTCCCTTCTTTGAAAATCAGTGAATCCGGAGATCGCGGGTTCAACCCAATCAGCAGATCCGCCTAAACCCTGATCATTGTCGAAAGTATCTAATATGGTATCGACAACGCTTCGCAGAATTCCATATGCCTCGTCCACTCCTCCGGCTTTCTCAATTTCCTGATAGATATATACTTCGAAAGGATAAACCCGCATATTTTCTTTGGTCGATAAATAATCTGATTCGTTTCCGCTTTCTATCAGCTCGGCTACCGGAAAATCAGCGAACTCTTTTTCTAATGGATTTATCTTGCTACCATAAACTTCTTTTAGAGTTGCGGGCTTTAGTGTTTCTAATTTTGCTTTTATTGCCGCGAAGATTAATACTAAACTCATATGTTTGCTATTTCTTTTGTGATATTGTCTCCGGCTTGTTTAAAATGTTTTGCAATTTTAGGATCAGCAACTTTTATCATTCTCTCTAAAAACCTGTTCTCTTTAGTTCCCGGATGCATAACTCGCCTTACAGGATGTTCGGCTCCCTCCCAATAAAGAGCCTTTTTTATTCTCGGCAGAATCTCGTGCTTTTTTGTGCCAAAATACACAAATCTTGCGTATTTTGCTGTCGGCCAAACCTTGGCGAATAATCTTCCAATCGCAACTTGAAACGACTGCACTAATCTCCCGGTTCGCCACGGCACATTTTGCTTGTTAGCCGCTTTGTGCAATTCTGCTGCCGATGCTTCTATCGCTCTCTGAATCCACTTTTCTGAAATGGCTGAATATCTTTTAAAGTTAAACAGCAATTCTTTTAGCTTTGGCGTCTCAATTTCTAAAATTGGCATATTATTGAAAAATAATTCTTTTGTATCTTGCCAGCACTGACTTGTCCTCCTCCTCTAAATGGTCAAAGTAATTTACTGTCGCATCCCCCACCGTTTCCCCGGATTTGCCGACATCTTCCCTTCTTTTGAATTCCTTGACCGCCAGTCTTTCTGCCAAAGCTGAAATATCAAAAGGCAAATTGTGTTTTTCCGTATCTGTTTCGTGGCTGAAATCAATTTTGTATCCGGCGATGTAAGAAGCTTTTATATTTCTATGCCCCGCCGGCAATCCTCCTGCCACATATATCATTCCCTCTTTATCAAGCAATTGGTATTCCTCCGGAGATATGTCGCTCCATGCCGGCAAACTAATCAACCCTATGTTGTATTTAAAAGAAGTTAGTGCTGTTACCGGCGCGTGCTTAAAAGCCAGGTTTCTTTTTATGCACCTCGGTCCTGATCCGTCAAAAACCTCGTTTGCGTAGGTTGTTTCCCTAAATCTTCGTCCGCCACACTGACCTTCAATCCAATCTGTTGTGCTATTTATTATCTGCTCTATCAAAATATCAAAATTAGTCTCTTTGATTCCTAAGCGATTTTTTACTCTCTCTAGTGTTGTTAATGCCCAATCTATAGTTGCCATTTCTTTAAATAATTCTTTCGCTTTTGGGGCCTTCGGATCCCTCAAAGGCCCCATCAGCCAATGAACTATTGAGTGTTCCCAACCGGTTCTCTTTCCGCTCTTCCCAGTTGAACTGTCGCGCCGATCAAAGCTTTCGGAGACGAGCCTCCCGTTAATGCCGGTGTAACAATAATTTTTATATACCTCTTCAGCGACGTTCCAAATCCTGATAATCGAATCGTTGCAATATTGCTGTCTGCGGCAATCTGAGTTATTGAAGCTCCAGCTATATCTGTATAACTGCCGTCTGACGTATCGCAATGCTGAACTTTTGCATCGACAATGTAGCTTGAAGGCGAGCCTGTCGCAACTCCATTTGCAACTACAACTGCCCCGGAATTAAATCCTTTTGTATCGATTGTCGCTGATGTCTGGGCCGTGCTTGCAGCGATCGGATCAATAGCCCGGATATTTTTTACTGCGTCAAAAATACTTCTCATTTTTCTTCGGAATCTGATTCGTCTGAATCATCGGATTCTTGATTTTCAGATTCCTCATTTTCTTTCTGTCCATCGACCTTTTCTTCAACGACTGCTTCCAGGTCTTCTTTGCTGAAAGCTTGAACTTCTTCATCGGTAAGCTCAACAATTTCTCCGGGTTCCTTTCTACCGTCTAAGGAAATTGGTTTTAATACCTTGTATTTTTTCTTTTCCATGAAAGTGATAAAAATTAATTCTAATAAAAATAAATTTGAGCTGGAGAAATTGGAGGAGCAACTTCTCCAGTTAAATTTTTATTCGTTAAGAAGCGGCTGTCTTCACTGCCACAAATGCAGCCGGCAAAGTCACGCACAAAGCATGGCGATGTTTGTAAACAACGCCTGTCTGGTCTGCTAAAGCAATCTCTTTTCCGCCGAAGCTTCCTGACTGGTGCTGAGCAACTCGCATTTCTCCTTTATCTCCGTAGGCCAAAGCTTTCATGTTGCCGAAGATAATGAAGTTGGTGCTGGCTGCAGAAGCGCTAATGCCAGGTAGATGCCTGTTAGTAAATACTGGAAAGCCCAATATCTCTCCGGCGATTTTTAACGCGCCACCAGTTGGATTATTAGCCAAAACTGCCTGCGAAGGAGCTCCTGC
>CAYVRE010000031.1:0-4313 GCA_964453095.1 uncultured Candidatus Saccharibacteria bacterium | reverse complement strand
GACCATGGCCCTATCGTCTAGCCTGGTCCAGGACGCGTGCTTTTCAAGCATAAAACCCGGGTTCAAATCCCGGTAGGGCCACAGATTTATGGATAAAAAAGATTATTTAGATATCTCAAAAGCCAGCGACATACAAAATCGCAGGGAGCGATTGTTGTATCGCTTTTTTGAAACGATTCCCGCAACCTTAAGCTTAGGCACCCTTTTTGGCGTGCTGATTTTTTCCTGGCTTCAGCCCTCATGGGTGGCTATTTTCATAATCTGCTTCTGTTTTTATTATCTCTTCCGCATCTTATACTTCTCCCTGCACCAGGTAATAGGATATTTCAGGGTTAAAATTCATATGAAAAAAAACTGGCTGAAAGAATTAAAAAAGGTGAAGGGCGGGGCACCCCTTGGGTCGTGGAAAGATATTTATCATATAGTGATTCTACCCACGTATAAAGAAGGAGAGGAGATAATAGAGGAGAGCTTGCGGGCTCTTATAAAATCCGATTATCCCAAAGAGAAAATAATAGTGGTTCTGGCAATGGAACAAAGAGCCGGAGAAAAGGCGGAAAAAATGGCGAAAACTATCGCTAAGAAGTATGCCAGCGATTTTTTCAAGTTTTTGGTTTCCAGCCACCCGGAAAATATCGCGGGAGAGATCGGCGGCAAGGGCTCCAATGTTGCCTGGGCCGGGAAGGAAGTCAAAGAAAAGATTGTTGATAAATTGAAGATACCCCATGAAAACATTTTGGTTTCGACATTTGATATCGATACTAAGATTTACCCGCAGTATTTTTCCTGTTTAACCTGGTATTATCTGACGGAAAAAGATCCGATGAGAGCCAGCTACCAGCCGGTTCCGGTCTACAACAACAATCTCTGGTCAACTCCCGCATACTCGCGCGTTGTTTCCACCTCAAATACTTTTTGGCAGATGATTCAGCAGGAAAGGGCGGAAAAGCTTACCACCTATTCGTCGCACTCAACTCCCGGCAAAGTATTTTTTGAGGTGGGCTATCCCGCTAATGTGGTTTCGGACGATTCCAGGATTTTTTGGCGCGCCTACCTATATTACGACGGAAATTATAGGGCAGTGCCGATCTATTATATGGTTTCCATGGATGCTGTTTTATCATCTAATCTGTGGAGCACCGCTATAAATCAATACAAGCAGCAGAAACGCTGGGCCTGGGGATGCGATGAAATTCCCTACATAATGTTCGGGTTTTTGAATAATAAAAAGATCCCTCTTTTAAGCAAAATTTCCCATCTGTACACTATTTTAGACGGCTTTTGGTCGTGGGCGACAGCCGCTCTTCTGCTGTTTTTATTGGGATGGTTGCCGATACTTTTGGGCGGTAAAGGCTTTAACTTTACCGTATTATCTTTTAACTTGCCGATTTTTACCGGCCGTATCATGACCATATCAATGGTCGGCATGTTTGTGTCTGCGATATTAAGCACCATGCTTTTGCCGCCTATTCCAAAAAGCTTCGGCTTTTGGACCAGGTTTATAAAAAGAATATCCGTATTTTTGCAATGGATATTTTTGCCGGTAACGTTAATTGTATTCGGCTCATTCCCGGCACTCGACGCCCAAGTCCGCTTAGCGCTCGGTAGATATATGGGCTTCTGGGTTACGGAGAAAGTGAGGAAGTAGCCTACTCAAAGTGGATGCGGGATTGGAATTGTTTAAGCCGCTCTTTAAGTTGCGGATAGTTTTTTAGTTCCGGGTCTTTTTCTAATATTTCCTTTGCTGCAGCGCGGGTTTTTTCTACTAAAAATATATTTGTCAGGCCCTGCATTGCCATGTCCGGAATCCCCCATTGCTGGGTGCCGTAAAGAGAGCCGGGCCCGCGAATTTCTAAGTCTTTTTCAGCCAATTCAAATCCATTATTTGATTCAACCAAAGCTTTGAGTCGTTTTCTGTTGAGCATGCTCGGGTCAGTGGTGAATAAAAAGCAATATGATTGCATATCCGACCTGCCGACTCTGCCTCGAAATTGGTGCAATTGCGAAAGTCCAAATCTTTCTGCGCCCTCAATCATCATAATGGTTGCTCTCGGAACGTCAACTCCCACTTCAACCACAGAAGTGGAAAGTAAAATATCAATTTCCCCTTTTTTAAAATCCAGCATAATTCTTTCTTTTTCCGGGGCTTTCATTTTTCCGTGCAGCATTGTGATTCTTAAATCCGGAAAAATCTCTTTTGATAGGCGTTCGTATTCCTCTTTCAAGGCCTTTACCTCATTTATTGCTAAAGATGCCAAAGAATTAAAGCTATAATTTTGCGGAACAAACGAACCCGAAACCGGTCCATTCTTTTCTATAATTTCCTTTAGCTTGCTGGCATTCGATTCAATTTTTGGGTAAATAACAAAAACACCTTTGCCGTCTTTCACCTCTTTTTTAATAAATTCGTAAGCCTCTTTTCTTTGGCCTGGTTCTACAATAATTGTTTTTACTTTTTTTCTGTCTTTCGGCATTTCATCAATTAAAGATAAGTCCAGATCTCCATAAGCAGTCAGGGCTAAAGTTCTTGGAATCGGGGTGGCTGTCATCGAAAGCAGATGGGGAACTGTCTTTTTATTTTTTATCAAGTGGTCCCTCTGTTCAACCCCGAATCTGTGCTGTTCGTCTAAAATAACCAAAGTCAGATCCTTAAAAACAACTCCTTTCTGTATCAAGGAGTGGGTGCCGATGGCAATATCTATCTGTCCGTTTTCCAGATCTCCGTTAAAGCTTTTTTTGGAAACCTCAAAGGTTTCTCCTTCCTTGGCAATTCTGGCGTCTTTGCCGGTCAGCATCCCGATTTTTACATCAAAATCTTTTAATAATTCTGATATTGTCTTAAAATGCTGCTTTACCAGAATTTCTGTAGGAGCCATAAAAGCAATTTGATGGCCGCATTTTATTACATTTAGAGCTGCCATTGCTGCCACCACGGTTTTACCGGATCCCACATCTCCTTCTAATAATCGGGACATGGGAACTGTTTTTTCCAAATCTTTTAGAATAGCAAAAGCGCATTTCTTCTGGGAATCGGTGAGCTTAAAGGGCAGAGAATCAGTAAAGCTTTTCATCAAATCGGCATCCATGGGGCAGGCAGGGGAGCGCTTCTGCATCAATTTTATCTTTTCCTTAAGCACGTTCAACTGTATCAAAAAAAGCTCTTCAAAAGAAAATCTGGTTTTGGCCGCATCGGCGTGCTCGAATGAATCCGGAAAATGCAATTGCCATACAGCTTCCTGAATAGGGATAAACTTGTATTTTTTTATAATCTCCTTGGGTAAAGTTTCCTGGATTTGTTCGATAAATCTGTAAAGCAGCGGCTTTATTACATATCTCAGCCACCGTGAAGTGACTCCTCTGGTTTCCGAATAAACCGGCACGATTCTTCCGGTGTGGGTAAGCTCTTCATTGTCTCCAATCCCGTTTATTCTTTCGTAAGCCGGGTTGTTTAAATAAAGGCCTTCCTTGAAAAGAGAAACTTTCCCGGCTAAACAGACAAAATCATCTTCTCTTAATGATTTTGCCAGGTAGGGCTGATTAAACCAAATAGCTTTTATTTCATCGCCATCGTCCTGAATAGTTGCCTCGGTCAAACCCATTCTTTTTTTAAAGGTATTAACGTTTTCGATTTCTGTTATCCGGCCCTGGATGCAGACAGTCCGGCCCAAGCTTTGCCTGGCCTCTTTAACTGAAACTATTTCTGAAAAATCATCATATCTCGTAGGGAAATAGAAAAGGAGATCCCGGACTGTTTTGATCCCGAATTTTTTCAATTTTTTTTGATAAGCGGTTCCTATCTTCGGAACTTCTTCAACCGGAGTTTCTAATGTGAGCATTTTTTTTCTTTTTGAGAATTATTATCGCAGAGATTAAAATTATCCAGCATAATGCCATCAGCCACAAGGGCCAGGCCCAGGCGTCGGTAAATCCTCCTATCAAAAAATTAAAAGGATAAAATGGTTTTACTGCCCATTCTCCCGCGTGCGTAGGGATGTCGATTATTAAATGCAGCAGGTATGCCAGAAAAGCTATTTTCGGCAACTTAAAAAGTATGACGATCGGTAGAATTATAATGAGGGCGAATAAAAAGCTGTGGGGGATATCCCATAAAGCGGTTAAAAAAGGGTATAGAGCCCTGGCGCCTTCCCAATCGCTGTTTAGGGGAAAAAAGAACGGCCTGGTGTTTTTGTATCCCAGGAAAATGTAAAAGGGTATTTGCCCTAAGTCCGGTAAAAAAGAAAAGACCATTGCCCAGATTTGGGTTAGCTTGTTTTTATTAAAAGAAATTAATTTTCCGATTAAAATGTGGCTTA
>CAYVRE010000030.1:0-4371 GCA_964453095.1 uncultured Candidatus Saccharibacteria bacterium | reverse complement strand
AGCCAGTCAGCCACATTCACATTGGCATCGGCCAGCAAATCATTTGCCACCACGAATGCCAACTGCCACTTCTTGACAATCAGCCTTGCCTGCTGGAATGTGACGCCGGTTATAGAACCTGCTGCATCGAAGCCCAAGTACTCGCCCTCCAAGAAGGATCCAGCATAAGCCGGAATATCTTTCTCATCGGTTGCCATAGGCCATCTTTGAGCTTGGCTCATAACAAGGCCGACCGAAGCCGCAATCCTGACAATAGCGTCAGCCACTTCAGTTGCCACAAGATATCCCCCACGGTTATCCTGCTCTTCAACCAAGGACTCGTTGGCCTTGGTTCTAATTCCCAAAGCCACCTTCACCGTGTCAATAAATTTCAGCTTCTGCTCTTCGGTTAAGCCAGTACGATCTTTGCCGGTTAAGATTCTTTCGACTCTCATCTGTTCAACTATTTTTCTGGTTTCCTGAGCGGCCACATCTCCAACAACTGCTTTCAATTTCTCTTCAAAAATCTTATCAACAACACTCGCAAACTTTTGCTCTAAAACTTCTAAAATTTTCTCGTCCATTTTATTTCTCTGAGAATCGGATTTTTTTCTTTATTTTTTTCAATCCGTCCTCAAGAGCTAAATCTACTTGCCGCAAGACCTGCTGAAGAGATATAAATTGGTCTAACTCTTTCTCTGACCCTGCGGGATCTCGACCTGTATTTGCCCCTTCCTCGGGCCTGCCACCCTGGAGTTTTTCATCCAAGACGCCAGTTTGTTTTTTATCCAATATTTCAAGAATATTTTTATGATTTGTTTCGATTGTCGTTTGTAACTGGATCAACTGCTCGCTAATTTTTTCAATTAAGCTTTCTTCATCTTTTTGCTCCTTTTCATCTTTTACCGGTAAAATCAAACCCTTAGTAATAAATGCTTCTGTATCTATCCCTGCTTTGCTTAATGTCGATAATGCAAAGGGGTTAGCCGGCACTGGCACAAATGACCACTCCAGCAATTCTGCTTTTGTAATAACATTATCCTGCCTTTCTTTTTCTATAAATCCGACTGAAGTCGCCCATAGAAATCCTGCGTCGTAAAGCTTTCTTGCAAACTGAGCCTTAGGATTGGCATCTGCCGGCGCAAACTTGCCCGAAGCCACCAATTTCCCGTCTTTTAGCTCAATACTCTCTGTCATACCAATCGGTAAATCAGAATAATCGTGGGCCCACAAAACAATCGGATTCATTTTGTAAAATTGCAGATCCCAGCCAGTCGGACTTATACTTTCCCCCATTCTATCCACGTCGCCGGTTGAAATGACAACCTCAAACCTGCCGGAGTCTTCGGCGTTCTTAATTTTAGATATCATTTCCTGAACCTCTTTTTCTTTTAACTGTGCTGAAATCTTTTGCTTTATTTCATCGCTTAATTTTTGAAAAGTATTTTTTGATTCCATTTTAGTTTCTGTTATTTTTAATTTCCGACCTTTAGCTTTAATCAATGCTTATTTCTTCCGGCCTTATGTAGCACCGGCAACCTGGATGCAGTGGCGGATTTCCAACGTCAGAATAATCTATATCCATTTTCCCGCCCTCTTTTCCGGTCAAACTATCGCCTTTATCAAACCAGTTTTCGTCAATCTCAACTATCTTGCCGTTCAATGGTTCGCAGAATTCACACACTCTTTCGTCCACTGCCGTGTACCATCGCAAAGTTTTAACGACTCCCGATTGCCTCCACGCCTCTTTTGTTGCCGAGTTAGCCACGCGAAACGCTTCAGTTCTCGCCACTCTTTCTGCCCTAACTTCATCAGACCACTCATAAATTTGCCTCACCCTGTCAGTTAATTCCGGCATGCTTTCACCATTTCTAAGCCCTTCTTTCAATTTTTGTTTTAAAAGCTGCAGGGTTGCTTCGTTGTAGGTTTTAGACATCAAGGAAATCGCTTTTTCCAGCGCCCTTGCTGCTCTTTCCAAGTTCGCTTCAAATGCCTGCTCTGCGCCAATCAGCTTTAAGGCCTCATCTCCTTCTTTTTTAAAAAGGTCTTTAAGCAGGGGCGTAACGCCGTCGATTAAAATAGCCACCTCCTCATCCTCGTTGAATAATTTTTCAAAATTAATTTCCTGTTTTCTGCCCTCTAATCTCATGATTACTTTTTCTTTCTGATCGCTGTTAAAAACTTTTATCTTTTTGCTTAATGCTTTTTCATAGGGAGCAACTCTTGAAACAAACCCCTTCCATGCAATTTCCCATTTTTCCTCGTCTAAGGCACTGATCACGCTTTTTATATTTTCTTCTAAAATCTTCCTGGCTTCTTTGCTGATTATTTTTGAAAGCTCCTTTCTCTTTTTTAAGCTCTTTGAAAATCTTGCCGACGGCTTCCATTGACTTTTAATATTCAATTTTGATTTCATCCCTTTAATTGGGCTCCCCAGCGGCACTAGTGAAAAGTTAGTCATAACGCTATCTCCGCCATCCACCGGCGGCAACCCTTCTCTTTCTCTAATTTCATTGATTGATGCATACGCTTGGCCGCCCAATGCTTTTTCATATTCCATCATCTCCAGTTCTTTATTTTCCGGGACTGGATCTACAAATAATAAAAATATATTCTCCCCGAATCGCGGTACCAAAAATTCGTTCAAATAGCCCACGATTCTCTCCATCTGCGGCTTGACCACTCTTAATGCGAATACATAATTTGATGCTTCGGCGTTAGCTCTATTTACATCCTCGGTTAAACCTAAAATTGTTTTTGGCACTCTGAATCCTGCTAATATTTTGTCTCGTGTCATCCTTTGCATCTCCACAAAATCCATTTCTTTCTGGTTCCATCCAACCGGAGAAAACTTCACGCCTGTTGGGAGAATAATAGCCTTATGCGCTTTGTCTACGCCTTTGTACGCATCCTCAAAAGAAGCTCTTAAAAACTTCATTTGATCTTCATTCAAATCCCCTTCATGCTCTAGGGTTGCATCTGGCCTGGCGGCATTAAGGAAAAAACTCCTATTCCATTCTGTTGCATAGTTGTCCGCATCAACCCAATGCGCTATTGATTCCAATATTCCTATGCCATCGTGCGGATCATTCGGATTGAATTCTCTAAAGTGCAAAATCTCATAGGGCTGAAAAGTTCTTACAACTCCGTTGACTGTATATTTATACTGCTCAATAAAATTCGGCAGTTTTCCCCGCTTTATTTCAACGTACTTCGGGTTCAATGGATAAATTGCGGTTGGCTTGCTTGTTTCATTTTTTACTCCGTCTAAAAGCCAGAAAGCGTTGCCACATAAATCTAAATGACTTTCCGTAGCTTCGAATAATTCAAACTGAGTCATAAATGGGTTTACCGCCGCCAATAAATCAAGCAACTCATGTTCCGGTCTTTCTGCAATAGTCCCATCTTTTTTTCTCTCCATTATCTTCAACTGAATATTTCCGACAGCTTCTGCTCTTGCTCTTATGCAGGCGAAAACCCAGTTTTTATTGTTTTCAAGAAGCTTTGCCTTGGCTATCCTTCCTCCGTTAGTGCCTATGGTAAAAATCCCAGCTCCGGAAGCCAAAGGAATATCTATCGCTTTTTTCCTGGCCAACCCAACGGCTCCCAAAATTTTATCCCAAAGTTTTATTTTTTCCATACAAAAAGGGCTCGCAACACGACCCAATAAAATTAGGTTTTGTTGCGAGCCCTGTATTTCCACTACAAAGCCCTTAAATAAATTTTAACTCTTTATACTCTTTATCTTATTTTAGTAAAATATACGCCTTTGTCAAGTGCAAAAAATCATGCCAGGGGAATTGTTCTTAATTTATCTTTAAAATCTTCCTCGTCATCAAGCTTAATTTTCTTTACCGCAAAGTCAACTTGGACTGGCCGGCCTTCATTGAAAAATATCGTTGCCCTGCCGCGATCTATTGTTTTAGCAATCTGCATTAACCTATCCCATTCAACCGGCACTTCCCTTATTACTCTGGTTTTTTCTCCATTCATATTTTTATATTGCAATTACATTTAAATTGTAATCGCGGAACATTATGTCTTTTAATCCGATGCAAAGCGCGTCCGACATGTCGTCATATTTTCCGCGAGGCAAGCTGCAAAGCTCGTCTGCAAAAATCTGATGCGACTCATCTCCTTTTTTCAAAAACACTTTTCTGTTTTCAAACAATGGAGCCAGCTCTTCTGAAAACTTTTTAACTTTATTCTCTGTTGTTTTTACGCCTTCGATTGGAAGCCCTGTATTTGTTTTTAAAACCTGCACCGAATCTGCCTGAAAAGTATTTGATTCAATTCGTATTTTCAACGGCTTATCAAACTTTGCAAACTCAACAACCTTTTTTAATCTCGTTGGAAAATCAATCCTCCCCCTGAACGCTCGGATGATATATA
>CAYVRE010000029.1:0-5248 GCA_964453095.1 uncultured Candidatus Saccharibacteria bacterium | reverse complement strand
GCGTCTAAAACAATATACTTTACAGCCAGGTCAACGTCCTGTTTCTTCAAAGCATCCACCATCAGGTTATATGTCTCTTCCGGCGTTTCGCCTCCGTAAGTGTCGGATTTGAACATATTTATAACCATTTGGTTGAATTGGTCTATTTTTCTGGCCATTTCCCACTTATCCAGATAATACTTGGCGCCCAATATAACTACATATAATAAATAAACAACCAGTATGGTTATCACAACGATTCCTATGTATTTTGAGATTTGTTTGAGCATAAATTAAAATATTGGCCCTGAGCGAAGTCGAAGGGCATTAATGGTTACAGTAGTTAATATATTATACACCCGAGCAAAAAAAACAACAAAACTTTTGCAAATAAAAAAGCCTCGTTGAGATATTACTCTCATCGAGGCATGCGAAGCTTAAAGCTCCTCTACTGCAATCTGTCGTCAACGACGACATTACCAGCGCCACGGGGCGAATGGATCTGGCCCCCTAGGCAGAGTTGTGGGTTGAATACCACAGGACCCAAATAGCGGCGGGCTTCGCGAAAGGTCAATTATCGGCTTTAGACCAATGGGTGGTGCATCAACATACGGCAGAGAAACAGGAGTAATAGCCGGCTTCCAGCATTCAAGCGGATCACGGGATGGCGGTAAAGCCATCGGAGAAAGAGGTGCGGTCTGATGCAATCTAGGTGCCGGTCCACTTCGTAGTGTTTTAATAGGATCAGGGATCGGCGACAAATCGAGAGGCCGAAGGACAGGGACAGATGAAGGAGTCGGTAAATTCCTGAGCGGACGGAAATCACGATCTGATAAATCCTCGTAAGGCACATTGGGTCTAAGAGAAAAAATCGGCGAAGGTGTTTCCGGTAAATTCCTGAGCGGACGGAAATCACGATCTGATAAATCCTCGTAAGGCACATTGGGTCTAAGAGAAAAAATCGGCGAAGGTGTTTCCGGTAAATTCCTGAGCGGACGGAAATCAAAATCTAGGCGGTCCCTGGGAGAAAAATCAATGGTTTGACGATAGCTTGACGACGAAGAAGTCGTTTCGGTGTCGTCACTCCATCCTTCATAACCAGAACTATCTCGTACAGCACGGACAGCGCGCGCACCAAGCATAGCTGGAATACCCAACAAAGATGCTCCACCAGTAAGCGGAGCAAAAGCAATGGATGCAAGTATTCCGAGAACCGTAGCGGCATCTGCTTGAGAATTTGACATGACTAATTCCTTGTAAAAGGGTGCTGACTAGAAAAATTTACAACGAACCTTCGGCATTTTACGCTTCACAAATGCCAACCGAAATTTATCATACTGCCGCCAAATACCGATGTCAAGCTTTTAAATAAAAAGCCTCTCGGAAGACTTCTCTTCGTCGAGGCATGTAGCTTCAGCAAGCAACAATCAGTGCCTCCAAACAGGAAGCACTTCGGGGCAAAAATTACCCCATTGGAGCCAACACCAGCTATTGGTAGCTCCAAGTCGGACACATCGCGTCGCGACCAATCCGAAGGCGCAGCTTGATCTGCTTGGAGATCTTCCTGTACCTGATCTTCATGGCTTGCTTTCTCCTTTCTTAAACAGAAACTGACTCAAAAACGTAAGGATTGACACGGACAAGTCTTTTATACCACTCTGAACGAAAGGCCTCACCACAAGAAAGAGCGTTCAAGCCTCCATCATCTTTTACGCTCTCTAACCGACATTTTCCTCCGCAAAAGTAACGGAGGTCGCAGTCCTTGCATGGTCGAGTGTTTTCAACTCTAAAAGAGCATCTCAAGTTGTTGAGCCTTTCAACGGCAACACAAAGAGGATGCTTAATGCTGCCAATGGACTCGGAGGAAAAAACGCAGGTTTTTATGTCTCCGCTGTGGGAAATCATAAAAAACTCGCCTATTCCACATCCGCAGGTCTTGCGATTAGAAACTATTGCAGCTGCGTCCAGCATATCGAACCAACCCTCTTGGAGCTGATCGTTGCACACACTGACCACCTCATTATGAAAAACGCTTTGCTCTTCAGAAGACAAACAACCGATATGCCTACCTTCCAGTAAATGAGGGGTGACCCTGAAAACGATATCCTGACGAACGTATTTTCTCGCCCATCGAGCAAACTCGGCCAATCCCTTTTTAAATATCGGCAAAGTTTTAGGGGTCGGGGTCATGGCAATGGCAAGCTTACAAGGATAATCCTTAAGCATTATCAGAGCAGCCGTGGCTTTTTTAAACGACCCCTTGCCCCGTATGCTATCATTAGTATCCTTGTCCGGTCCGTCGATGCTGATCTGAACCTCGTCACAGCTGTAACCGATGTCAGATACATTCTTCTCGTTAATAAGTGTGCCATTAGTGAGCAAAACTACCTTTAGTTCTAACTCATCTGCATACGAGAGAATCTCAAAAAAATCTGGCCGGGTCATTGGTTCGCCACCGCTAATTGTAACTACTTCTCCACCGACTTCCTTAAATCGGAGGAGAAAAGACTTCCACTCATCAGGAGTGCATTCGTCTTGTGCAGCAATTGCCGATTTCAGATAGCAGGTAGTGCACCTCAGATTACAGCCATTAGTTATATGGATAGTAGCTGTCTCAAGATTTTTTTTGTCCTCGACTATTGCCGTAGCCTGAAAGTCTTTGGACACAATCTGAGCAACAACGCAGGACACTTTTTCCTCTGTGATTTCCGGAGAGCTACCGACAATCGCTCCGATAGCCTTGCCTTGCTTAATCAAGCAAAACACGGAATGTTCTGCCTCATCCGCAAGGACTAACCAATTTGCCGTTGTTGGGGAAATGATTAAATACCTGCCCAAAACATGGTGTTCCTTCAAACCGTCGGGCAGGACAAAAACGGTGTCGAGAGGTAATTCCTCTTCAAAAACTTCCTCTGTTGCTCCGAACATGTTTATACCCTCAATTTGTCAAAAAACTGCTGAAAACTAGTGGTTATGGCAACGCACCATACCAACCTATATGATAGGACAATTAAGCACCCTATGTCAAGCTTCAAACATCCAAACAAAAAGCGCCAAAACGGCGCTTTTTGTTTAGGAAATTATTGTAAAGGATTTATACGATATAGTCTCCCGCATGGTTCAGTCAATTCTTCGATTTTATTATTTGGGTCCAACACAACTACAACTTCGTACTCCTTATTTTCTGTCATTTTAAAATCGGCGTAATTTATGGATATGCTGTCTACACAAGTTCCTTTTTTCAAAACTGCTGGCATCAATGGCAATGTTTTCGTAATAATTTCTCCGCCCTCGCGGTCGCTATATTGTCCAAAGACGCTGACCATTCCTTCTATTTGCTTATTTGGTTTTTTTAAGTCTTTATTACCAATATTGCAAATTCTTACTTTAAAACCAGCTGTGTCCTTGGTAAATCCATCTGCTAATGTCAAATCTGGGTTTGATTTTTTTATTACAGTAAATGTCCCGTCGCTTCCATCTTCCACATAGGTTGATCCCCCATTTAAATAAGTCCTGATGTACATATTATACTGATAGGAAATTTTTTTATTTTTAGGAGTAGCAAACGAAGCGAGAACTATCTTATTAGGGGCCTTTGGTTTGTTCAAATATCCATAACCCCAGTCCGTGCCCTCTGTCTTAACTTTCCATACAAAACGTCCTTGGGAGGCTGGAATATTCACTCCAATATCTCCGCTCAGGCCGTCTGTTCTCATTACGATTATGTTTATTTTTGCATCTTTTGGAAAATTATTAACTTTCCATTTGACAATAATAGTTTGTCCTTCAACAAATTTCTCACCGCCATTGGGAGAAATAATAGTAATAGACGGGCTTGCTTGCGCCCTTGCCACTTGGGTAACTTGCCACGGAAAGCAAACTAAAACTGCCGCTAATATAACGACGAAAAGCAGTTTATTTTTCATGTTTTTTTAATTAATTATTAAATAATAACACTATAGGAATGATACAACTAACAAGACCCTATGTCAAGCTTCAAACATCCAAACAAAAAGGCCTGCGTTGGAACAGGCCTTGAACCCATCGAGGATTTTACCGGCAGATAGTCCGGTACAAAATCCAGAGGGTCAGACATAAAAAAGAAACCAGAAAAACAACGTCAAAGATACGATCCCATTTAGTATGCCTTAGCTTGGGCGGGAACTTGTCTAAGCTGGTCAGGTCAATGCCATCATCTCTTATTCTTTGCGGACCAACGAGGCGTACCATCTCTTTTCTCCTTTTTCTGCTTTTCCCCCTTATGGACAAATTCTGGAATTTTCTCAAGAAATTTGATCCAGGGAAAAAACTTTCTATAGGTTTCGGGGTTCACGCAATTGAAACAGCATGGGACTGCTGAGCCGTCTCCCTTCACGGCATACTGCCTAGCTGTCTCCTGGCAAAAATGACAAAGGACAAAATGCCCATCATTCTTCTCAATCCCAATTTTTACTTTTCTCGGCTTCGGGTTTATCGGCTTAAAGCTTGTGATGCTGCCCATATGAACAATCTCCTTTTCTAAAGGAAGGACAACGAGCCGTTAAGCTTATTTCTACCTGGCAGATTTAATCAGTTTTTTAGCTGTGGGGCGGCCGAGTATTTTCGGCAAATCAAAAACAATCTTTCCATTTTGCTCGTCAATCAAAATATTGCTTCCTTCGCTGATTTCATTGGTGACGATTTTAATTGAAAGCGGGTCCAAAATCAAACGCTGGATTATTCTCTTCAGCGGCCTGGCTCCTAAGTTCGGGTCAAAGCCCTCTTTGACCAACAGTTCCTTGGCTTTTTCAGAAATCTGAATTCTGATTTCCTTAGCTGACAATCGCTTTTCAACTTTTGACAATTCCAGGTCAACGATTTTCTTGATTTCGGCTTGCTTTAAATAGTTGAATATAACAACTTCGTCTATCCTGTTCAAAAACTCGGGACGGAATCCCTCTTTTAATGAATCCATTATTTTTTCTTTCATTGATTCTCTTTCGGCAACCTCTTCTTTGGTATTAAAACCCATAGACGACATCTTATTTATGTAGTCAGAGCCCAGATTGCTTGTCATTATAATAATAGTGTTTTTGAAAGATACGGCCCGGCCCTTGGAATCAGTCAAACGGCCGTCTTCAAAAATCTGAAGCAGGATATTAAATACTTCCGGATGGGCTTTTTCAACTTCATCCAATAAAATCACTGAGTAAGGCCTTCTCCTCACCTTTTCCGTCAATTGTCCGGCTTCTTCGTAGCCCACATATCCCGGAGGCGAACCGATTATCTT
>CAYVRE010000028.1:0-5610 GCA_964453095.1 uncultured Candidatus Saccharibacteria bacterium | reverse complement strand
ACCTGCGACGGCCGTCTTATAAGGGCGGTGCTCTACCACTGAGCTACAGGACCGCTTTTATTTTGATTTAATTAGTTTTTCGAATTCTTCTCTTTCTATTATCTCTTTTCCAATCAGTTTTTTAGCTATTTTATCCAAAAGATTTTTATGTTTTAACAAGACAATTTCCGCCTTTTTCTGCGCTCCTTTTATAACCACATCAACCTCCTCGTCGATTCTTTCGGCGATCTTTTCAGAATAGTTTCTTTGTTCTGAAATCTCTTTTCCTAAGAATACCAATTCCTCTTTCTCGCCGAATGAAATCGGGCCCAAAGAAGACATTCCGTATTCCTTGACCAGTTTTCTGGCTAAGGCTGAAGCTCTGCTTAAATCGTTGGATGCGCCGGTTGTCATTTCTCCGAACTTGATTTTTTCAGCGCAATATCCGCCCAGCAAGGTGGATATCTCAGAAAGAAAGCTGGTTTTGGTTTTCATCTTCCTGTCTTCCGAGGGCACTTGCAATGTATAGCCGGCTGCCATTCCTCTGGCAATAATTGATATCTTTCTTATCGGCTCTGATTCCGGCATAAAGGTAGAAACTAAAGCATGGCCGGCTTCGTGAAAAGCCGCAATCTCCTTTTCTTTTTTAGATAGTATGTGGCTTTTTCTTTCCGGGCCGAGCATAACTTTTTCAATGGCTTCCAGAAATTCTTTCTGGTGGATCTGCGTTTTATTCTGCCTGGCAGCCAGTAAAGCTGCTTCATTGGCTACATTAGCCAGATCAGCTCCGGAAAAGCCGGGAGTTCTTTCAGCCACCTCCTTAAAATTAATATTTCCATTTAGTGGCTTGCCCAGAGAATGTATTTTTAAGATGTCTTCCCTATCATGAACATCGGGCGGGTCCAAAATTATCTTTCTATCGAATCTGCCGGGCCTTAATAATGCAGGGTCTAAAATATCAGGTCGGTTGGTTGCAGCCAGAATAATTACCCCGGTTTCTTTTTCAAAGCCGTCCATTTCAACTAATATTTGGTTCAATGTCTGTTCTCTTTCATCATGGCCTCCGCCAATTCCTGCTCCTCTGTGCCGTCCGATGGCATCCAATTCATCGATAAAAATTATTGAAGGAGATGTTTTTTTAGCTGTGGCAAATAAATCCCTTACGCGGGCCGAACCCACGCCCACGAACATTTCCACGAATTCAGAGCCGGAAACCGATAAAAAGGGAACGCCTGCTTCTCCTGCAACTGCTCTGGCTAATAATGTTTTCCCAACGCCGGCAGCTCCGACTAGCAAAACGCCTCTTGGGATCTTGGCGCCCATAGCCAGGTATTTTTTAGGGAACTTCAAAAAATCAACAATTTCCACCAGCTCTTCTTTAGCTTCTTTTAATCCGGCCACATCCTTAAAGGTTATTTTTTCTTTTCCATGGCCTTCGGCTCCGAAAAGACGGGCTTTGGCTTTGGTAAAGTCAAAAACCTGGACAGCGCCTGATTTCGCCTGCCGAATCATTGTCCAAAAGAAAAATCCAAAAACAACTAATGGCAGAATGCCGAAGACCAAAATCGGAGTAAGCCATGACCAGAGGTCTTCTTTGGCTGGCTGGACGTCAATTTCAACTTTTCCCAAACTATCTTTATTAATTCCCAAATTAACCAGAACGTCCGTCAATCCGGAACCCGGTTCTTTCATCGACATCGCTTCAGTGTCATCATTGTAAAAAACTGAGAGCGATTCGCCCGAGACAGTAATTTTTTTAACCTTATCCTGGTTGATGTCGCTTATCAGCTGGGTTATGGCAATTTCATTGGGTTTTTCAGTTGGATAATACAATAAGCTGAAGATTCCTCCGAGAACCAGCAGGATTATTACGACGGAAATAAAGTTTTTGAAAAGTGAATTCATTGTTCTATTGTTATTTTAATACTCTTAATTTATCACATTTTTTAATATAAATCAATATAAAAAAAGCGGGCGTTGCTCATTGCACTACGAGTGCAACTTACAACGCCCTTGAATTCGCTACTTTGCAGGTCGATTATCAAAATCATTACCCTTTGTCAACTGCTTGGGCCATTTCTACTCGGCCCCGGACGGCACGGACGAATCGGCGCATGTATCCAGGAAGTTCCCGGAAACCTTCTCCCTCCGAGAACTTCTTCCCGACGAGGCCGCCAAGCAAGTCGTGGGCATGCGGAGGTATCCGCAAGATTTCCACGACGCTTTTGTCAGCCTCCTTTGACCTCCTTGCCAAAGCAAACGGGCAGAAAACCGGGGACTTGCCTTCCACTTGGAAGGACCCCTCGAATTCCAGCAAGACGTCTCCATCTGCCGGCTGGTCGCTCCCATTCAGTCCGAAAAACGCTTCGGGGCTGATTGTCGCCAATCCGTGGAACTCTTCCTTGAGTGCGTTCTGCTGTTGCGCAGAATCTGCGGCGCAGTAGGCGCGAATGATGAGATGCCAGAGCATCCTCATCTTGTTGACGTACTCCTCCGCCTCCTCTTCGGTCAGATCGTGAGTCCTCATAACACCTTCCATGGTCCGTTGGAAGGCTTTTTTTGCCCCCGGGCTGTTGCCTTCGCCGCCCGGAGGGCAGTCCCACTTGATGGTATGCCTGGCCAGCCGGACGTCATTTTTTCTCAGAAGCTCCACTTGGTGCTCGAGAGACCCGCCTTTCCCGGAAAGCGGGATGATGTCCTTTGCCGTAACTTGGACTTGCAAAGGACCTCCGCCCCGCCATTTCTCCCTCTGCTCTCCGCCTATCCACTTCATGTAGGATTCGGCGGGGACATGGAAGAGACAGACTCCTGTCGCCCTTCCATCCCAGACTTCGTCTGGCGTAATGGGGGATTCCTGCTGCATCTGTTTCAAAGCAGCATCCCGTTCCTGTTTGACCAGAGTCATGAGCTTGCGGGAGTAATCCCCGATCCATCGGGTAATCTCCTTGGTGTCTTCGGGTTCGAACCCGAAGGCCTGGCCAAGGACATAGCGGTCGTAGCCGATCTGAATCGGCCCGTTGCCTTCACTGACCAGCAGGTTGCGCTCCACCAGATCAGCCAGCATCCTGCGGGCGTCAGCAGTGGTTTTGTAGGTCTGGCCGAAGACGTACTTGAGGTACGCCAGCGCAGCTGCCAGTCTGAAGTAGGGAACCTGGTGCTTGAGCCAAAGCTCGAGCTGTCCCTGGGCTTCATCCTGTTTTTTTCCTACCTCCCCGGCGGCGATCCTTTTCCTCATGGGATCTTCGATGCCGGCGAGATAGACAGCTGTGTCAGCCTGACATTTCAACGTGTTGGTCACCGTCTCCTGAATCTTCTTGGTGACGGCGTAGATTTCCTCAACCCCTTTCTCTGTGGCTCCGAAATCAGCCGAAAGAGTGGTGTCGAGGAGATCGAGGTTCAGATCCTGGAATTGGGCCTTGAGCCGCTCCAGTCCCGTAACCTCGGTATTTGTGGTCTCAGTCATAGTGTTTGCTCCTTTCAGAGCTGAGACCTGCAAACGTGCAGCGAATTTGAAGAACTGTTTATATTATACACAACAACATATGATTGTCAAGTTTTTGTAAAAGAAAAGCAGTGAATATTTCACACTGCGATTTTATGCGTCATCAAGCCTTATCAAGCCTTAATGACATTTTTTTCAATGTTATCGGATGCTTGTCAACTAATTCAACAAGCTCTTTTGTTTTTGATAAAGAATCTCTTGTCGGCACCACCAGCGCTCTTTTGACGCCATGTCTTTCTAGCTCCATGAAAAGCGGGACATAGTCATTGTCCCCGGCGACCAAACAAACAAACTTAAAATTTGGATGGCGGAGCATCGCTCTTGCGAACCAGATGATTGTTTCGTCAACGGTGTCTTCTTCTGTTTCCATGTCTCCTGTCTTTGGGTTCATCTTCGGCGTCATCAGCTGCCTTTTAGGGCAAATCATCAACTTTAATCCGTTTCGTACGCAGATTTGTTGATGAAAAAAAGACAGGTGCTCCGGGGCAAAGGCAAGTCCATGGCTCCCAAAAAGTTCGCCAATTTCATTTGCGACCCACCTCATAATTCTCTCTATATTTTTTTCTATGCGCATCTTATCTGGGCCCCAAAAAGAATGTAGGCTGTAGAAAAAGTTTTCCCAATCGATTAGTAGCAACACTTGTTTGGCTGTGGCTGATAATAGAGGCGATGATCTCTCGATTTGAGCTTGCATAGAATTCTCCATTTGGTATTGGGGTGCATTATCAAGGTGCTTATACGTCTGCATTTTGATTTTACATGATAATGTATATTTGTCAAGTTTTTATTCCGGGAATAAAAAAACAGCCCAGTCGGAAGACTGAGGCCATTTTTTTGTTGTTTTTCTATTTCTCCAGCTTTAAGCTCATGCGGTGCTCTTTGGGCTCTATTAGCAAAACCTGGAAGTTATATGTTTCGCCCACCTTGAGTTGTTTTTCCATTTCTTCTTTGGAGCTGAATTCAGAGATGTGGCAGAGGCCTCTTATCTTGGGAAGTATTTCCACAAAGGCTCCGAAAGCGCTGAACTTTATCACCTTTCCTTTTATCACGTCTCCCTTTTTATACTGCTTCTCTATCTCTTCCCAAGGATTTGTTTTCAGGCTTTTTAAGGAAAGAAACACTTGGTTATTGTTTATGTCTATAATCTGGGCTTTGATTGTTTCTCCTACTTTTACAACTTCAGCCGGGTTTTCCACTAATTGCCAGTCCAATTCTGAAATATGGATTAACCCTTCTATCTGCGAATTTTTATCTTCTGTTTCCGACAAGGGAAATTTGATGAAAGCGCCGAAATCAGCCACCCCGGTTATTTCTCCTTCGATAATATCCCCTTTGTTATAGTTTTTCAGAACTTCTTTTGTCTTTTCCTCTGACTTGGCTTTCTCAGAAAGAATCAGCTTATTTTCCGAAGCCAATAAATCAAGGATTTTTACTTCCAATGTTTTGCCGATGAACTTTTGCAGTTCTTTCAAGATTTTCTGCTTGTCGGCATCGCTTACCCGCGGATAATGCTCGGGAGCTAATTGCGAAACAGGCAAAAAAGCCGGTATGTTGTCCAAGCTGGTTAAAAGCCCGCCTTTGTTGACGCCGGTTATCCTTACGGTCAAAATATCTCCTCTCTCTTTTATTTCTTTCAATTTTTGCCAGCTGATTTCCTTGGTGGCGTCTCTCAGAGATAATTCCCTGTATCCCTGGTCATTTTCCAGCTCGACTATTTTGGCAAAAACCTTGTCGCCTATCTCCAGTTTTTTAATAACCTCCTTTACTTCGTAAAACTCCCGGCCGAAGATTATGCCTGTTCCGCAGGACCCCAGATCAACGTATAGAGACGAGCGATCTCTGGCCACAACAGTTCCTTCCACGGTTGAACCGATGGAGAACGGAGAAGGGTTGTCTTTTTCTTTTTTGATGATATCATCTTTAAGCATATTTTTTATTCAATAAAAAACAACGGTTGTTTTTCCTCCCTGATTCGCTGGGTAAATTGCCCCGAGCTTATCGAAGGGTTCTGCTGCCGTCCAGCAGTGTTAATGCTAATAAATATATAATACATTGTTTTTATTTTTTTGCAATAGTTATCCACACCTTTTATTTCCCAACGGATGTTGTATAATAAATAGAACAAAAAG
>CAYVRE010000027.1:0-5966 GCA_964453095.1 uncultured Candidatus Saccharibacteria bacterium | reverse complement strand
AGGCATCTTTCAAGGTCAATTGTGATGCAATCTCTCTATGAGTGGGATTTTTACAATAAGAAGGGCGTTCTGAAAGAAATTGTTGAAAGAAATATCAAGGATTTCGGGCCGGGGCTTGAAGATGTTAACTTCATCTGGAGCCTGATTGACGGCATAATAGAGCATAATTTAAAGATAGACAAAATTATTGAGAAAGCAGCGCCGGAGTGGCCGATACCGCAGATTCCCATAGTTGACAGAAATGTTTTAAGAATCGGACTTTACGAGCTTTTATACGCCAATAAAGAAGAAGTTCCTCCCAAGGTTGCCATCAACGAAGCCATTGAGCTGGCCAAGACATTTTCAGGCCAGACATCAGGTAAATTTGTTAACGGCGTGCTGGGCACGGTGTATAAGCAAATAGATCCGGAAGCCGCATCAGACGGCAAGAAACAAGAAAAAGAATGAAGGATTTTTCCATATTAGAAAAAAAGTTAGGATTGAAATTCAAGGACAAAGACCTTTTAACGCAAGCATTTGCGCACCGTTCTTATTTAAACGAAAACCCGGATTTCAATTTAGACCATAACGAACGGCTTGAGTTTTTAGGCGATGCGGTGATGGAGCTGATTGTGACTGAGGAGCTGTATAAAAAGTATCCGGAAAAGCCCGAGGGGGAGCTGACTAACTGGCGGGCAGCCCTGGTTAATGCTAAGATGCTTACATCTGTCGCCGAAGAATTGGGATTAAATGATTTTCTACTGCTTTCGCGCGGAGAAGCCAAAGAGGGAGGAAAGGCCCGGGCATATATTCTGGCCAACACCTTTGAGGCATTGATCGGAGCCATTTATCTTGATTCCGGGTATGATCCGGCAGACAAATTCATTAAAAAGCATCTTATTTCCAAGCTTACGGAAATAATTAAAGACAAGCTTTACAGAGATGCCAAGTCGGAGTTTCAGGAAGAGGCTCAGGAAAAAATGGGTATTACTCCGGACTATAAAGTGCTTGGAGAATCAGGCCCTGACCACCAGAAAAAGTTTACCATCGGAGTTTATCTTGCTCAGGAATTGGTAGCTGAAGGCGAAGGTTCGTCAAAGCAGGAGGCCGAAGAAGCAGCGGCAAAAGCCGCGTTGAAAGTTAAAAAATGGGACAACAAATAAATTAAAAATTAGGAATTAAAACATATTATGCTTACAATTCGCTTAACAAGAAAAGGAAAAAAGAACCAGCCGTTTTTCAGGGTGGTGGTTATTGATAAAAGAAATTCAGCTAAAGGCGGAAGGGCTGTTGAGAATTTGGGATATGTCGATCCTTTGACTAAGAGAAAGAATTTAAAAAAAGAAAGGATACAATACTGGATTTCAAAAGGAGCTCAGCCGTCAGCCACAATTCACAATTTATTGGTTTCAGAAAAAATTATAGACGCCAAGAAAAAGCATGTTTCTAAAATCAGCAAAAAGAAACAAGCGGAAATAGATACTGCAAAAAAGGCAGCTGAAAAGCCTGTTGCAGTTGTTGAGGCAGCTCCAGCAGAGGCAGAAAAGCCGGCTGAGGCGCCCACAGAAGCCCCGCCAGCCGTTTAATTGACTACTTTTATAAAAGGAGTATATAATATATATAGTAGCATCAAGAAGGTCGAGAGCTACGGAAAAATGATTAAATGATATCAGGAAATTATGATGAAAGAAAATGACAAGGAATTTCTTGAGTACATTGTCAAGGAATTAGTTGACAATCCTAAGGATGTCAAAGTCGACAGAAAAGTTGACGAGATGGGAGTATTGCTTTCTTTGAAAGTAAACCCAGAAGACATGGGCCAGATAATCGGCCGCGAAGGATCAACTGCCAAGGCAATCAGGAACTTAGTCCGCATTGTCGGATTAAAGAACCACGCCAGAGTTAACCTCAAAATCGAGGAACCGGAAGGCGGTCGTGCTCCAAGAGCTGAGAAAAAAGAAATCTCAGAAGACATCGAAAACATCTCTCTGTAATTTACAGAAGACAAAAACCGTGCTACTATTAGTACGGTTTTTGTTTATAATATGATTAAGTTTGACGTAATAACAATCTTTCCGGAAATGTTCGGCTCTTATTTAAGAGAGAGCCTGATTTCGCGCGCCCAGAAAAAGAAGTTGATAAAAATAAATGTTCATGATTTAAGGAAATGGACCAAAGATAACCACAAAACCGTTGATGATAGGCCGTTCGGCGGGGGATTGGGAATGGTCTTGAAAGTAGAGCCGATATACAGGGCGGTGAAACAAATAAATAAAAGCAAGAAGGCCAAAGTTATTCTCTTCACGCCGCGCGGCAAGAAGTTTAATCAGCAGGTTGCATATAAGCTATCGAAGTCAGACCAGGTAGTTTTTATCTGCGGAAGATACGAAGGCGTTGATGAAAGGGTGGCCAAAAATATAGCTGATATGGAATTATCAATAGGGGATTATGATTTAATGGGCGGAGAACTGCCGGCCATGGTGGCCATAGAAACTATTTCACGGCTTGTTTCCGGCGTTCTGGGAAAGCCACAATTATTAAAAGAAAGAATTACCAAGTCCGGAGGGTTTCTGGAATATGCCCAGTACACCAGGCCCGAGATATTTGTTCCAGTAAAAGGAAAAAAATGGAAAGCTCCCGAAGTTTTGCTGTCCGGCGACCATAAGAAAATAGAGCAATGGAAGAAAAATCACGGCAAAGTCATTGAAAAATAGAAGTTTTTGTGCTATAAAATATGCAACGGGCGTGTGGCTGAGCAGCAAAGGCACTAGACTGTAAATCTAGCGGGTTCTACCCTTCGCAGGTGCAAGTCCTGCCGCGCCCACAGAAAATTCGAATAAGCCGATGTAGCTCAGTGGTAGAGCACTCCCTTGGTGGGTCGCAAGATCCCTGCCCATTATTTAAGAAATTTAATAGTGAATCCCCAATTACGGTTAACGGCCGATAATCGGTTAAGACCGTGGCGCCCAAGGCGCCCGAACGACTGACAAAGGGGAGCTAAGTTCTCAACAAGAATAAGCTCAAGATACAGTCTAGCCCTCTTATATATCAAGAAAAAGAGGTGTAAGCGAAGGGAAAGGTCGCCAGTCCAATTCTGGCCATCGGCTCAGAATACTAATTAATTGTTAAAATCGTTATGCCAGCAAAAAAACCGTTTCTAAAGATGCAGTGTACGGCTTGTAAAACTACCAACTATTTTACAAAGAAAACAAAAGCAACAGCTGAAAAGAAGTTGGAGCTGAACAAATTCTGTAGCAGCTGCAAAAAACACACATCACACAAGGAAGGCAAAAGATAAAATTGAAGCCGTCCTGAGAGTTGTCAAAGGGCGGTTTTTAGTTCTTGAAAAATTGTATATATTATGGTATTTTGTACTTAATGGGGGTGTAGTTCAATGGTAGAATAGAGGTCTCCAAAACCTTTGATCAGGGTTCGACTCCTTGCACCCCCGCCAGAATAATCCGCATATTAATCTATGCTGAATAAAAAAGGCAAAAACTTGAATTTCTCCGTTAATGATTTGATTCTGTTCTGCATACACTCTGTGGCTGCAAACAACGAGCAGTGCAGTTTTGACAGGCTGATTAAAGAATGCTTCACGTTATTCCCGGAAACGCTGAGGTTTGAGAGATATCCTATCTGGCCGGATTCAAGGAAACTGGACAGGCCCTTGAGGGCGCTTCGCGATGAGAGGCTTATCATCGGCGACCCTAAGACCATATTTTTGCTTACCAAGCAGGGACAGAAGAAAGCCGGCGAGATATCCAAGGCGCTAAGGCAGGGTAAATTATTATAAAAAATGAAAAACAATTTCAAATTTAAAAATTGGTTTAGAAACAGGGATTTTTCCAAGATTACGCCTAAGTTTTTAACAAAGATTACAACAATCGTAATCGCCATTTTTGTTTTATCGATACTGCTGTTTTGCCTTGAAATATATGTTCCTCTGAACCCCATATCCCATGAAACAATCACCTATACGGCCAAAAAGGGGCTGGGCGATGAAGATATCGCCAGGGATTTGGAGAAGCTGGGAATAATCAGAAGCAACTATTTCTTCCGTTTTTATGTGGTGGTTTCTTTGCAGCATTCATATCTGCAGGCAGGGAAATATAACTTGTCTCCCAAGATGTCTACCTATCAGATCGTCAAAAAAATGGTTCAGGGAGATGTCATAAAAGAGAAGCTGGTGATTCTTGAAGGGCAGACTGTAAAAGATGTGGGTGAATATTTAGAATCAAAGGGATTCTGCAGCAAGGATGACTTTATCAAGCTGGCCGGCCAGAATTACAGCAACGGGTTTGATTTTCTTTCAGACAAGCCCAACGATGTCGGTTTGGAGGGCTATCTTTTTCCGGATACATACGAAATTTCAGAAGGAGAAGAATGCAGGGATATTTTAGATATTGCTCTAGCTAATTTTGGAAAAAAGCTGACGCCAGAACTGCGCGCAGAAATTGCCAATCAGAATAAATCCATTTTTGACATAGTGACAATGGCCTCTATAATCGAGAAAGAAATAGGGGGCCTGAACGATAAAAAGATTGTTTCCAGCATTTTTTGGAACAGGATAAGGATAGGAATGCCTCTGCAATCCTGCGCAACGGTTAATTACGTCACAGGAAAGAGCGACCGTGGCGTATTGATAAAAGACACGAAAATAGACTCGCCGTATAATACGTATATGTACAAAGGCCTGCCCAAGGGCCCGATTTCCAACCCGGGAGTTGATTCGATTATAGCTGCAATTTATCCCAAGAAAACCCAATATCTGTTTTATCTTTCCGGGGTCAACGGAGAGACCATCTTCAGCAAAACCGCAGAGGAGCACAATGCAGCCAGGAAAAAGTATCTGAAATAACCCTTGACAGTCTTTTAGTTATAGATTAAGATACAGAATACAATTAAAAAGCCATAGACAGCAGGTACTTTTAGATAAACCCTGCCGAGGCAAAAAAGAGTTTTTCTCATTTTTGTTTTGTCTGTGGCCAACAGGCATTTTTTATTATATCCCTAGCTAAATTTTAAAATTTATGGCGCTTACAAAATTACAAAAAACAAAACAAATAGACAGTATAAAAGAAAAGATTTCTAACCAGAAATCAGTGATTTTCGTTGACTTTAATAAGGTTCCATCCAAGGACATGTTTTCTTTAAGAAAATCGCTCAAGGAAGCCGGGTGCAATCTTAAAATAGCCAAGAAGACATTGATAAGAATCGCCTTCGGACAGTCCGGTATTTCTTTCTGGAATAAGATGAAAGCCAGCATTCCCGGACAGCTGGCATTGGTTTTCGGCGTAGAAGACGAAATAGCTCCGGCCAGGATTGCAAACAAATTTGCCAAAGACCATGAAAGCTTCAAGATTTTAGGCGGGATATTTGAAAACAGGTTTATTGATAGAGAAAGGGTATTAGTTTTGGCCAACATACCATCAAGGAATGAATTATTGAGCAGATTGGTCGGCTCGCTCTCAAGCTCAATAACAGGATTTGTGAGAGTGTTGGATAAAATAAGAGAAAATAAAAAATAATTAATAAAAAACATGGCAGAAGAAACAAAAGTAGAAATTCCGGCTAAATTTAAGAATTTAGTTGAAGAAGTAGAGAAGATGTCAATTGTAGAATTGGCAGAATTAGTGAAAGTTTTAGAAAATAAGTTTGGTGTTTCGGCAGCCGCCCCGGTCGCCGTAGCAGCAGCAGCCGCCCCGGTAGAAGAAAAAACATCTTTCAATGTTGAATTGAAAGAGGTTGGAGCCCAAAAAATTGAGGTTATTAAAATTGTTAGAGATATAACAGCTAAGGGATTAAAAGAATCAAAGGACTTGGTTGATGCCGCTGCAGCCGGAACAGCCCAGATGGTTAAAGAAGGAGTGAAGAAAGAAGAGGCCGATGAGATTGCAAAGAAGTTTGTAGCCGCCGGCGCCAAGGTTGAGATTAAATAACGAGATTCAAAAAATAGGGGGTAAAACCCCTGTTTTTTTATATAA
>CAYVRE010000026.1:0-7901 GCA_964453095.1 uncultured Candidatus Saccharibacteria bacterium | reverse complement strand
TTGAAAAATATTGATGCGGTAATCCAGACAATCAAAAAATCGGCTGACAGAGAAGAAGCCAAGAATAACTTAATTAAAAAGTTCAAGCTTACCGAAAGGCAGGCAGTAGCCATATTAGAAATGAAGCTTCAGACGCTGGCCGGCCTGGAAAGAAAAAAGATAGAGGATGAACTGAGGGAAATATTGGAAAAGATAAAGGAATTAGCCGCTATTCTAAAAAGCCCGGAAAAACTCAAGAGCATCATTAAAAAAGAGTTTCAGGAGCTTAAAGAGAAATACGGAGACAAGCGCAGGACAAAAGTCATAAAGCAAAAGCTAGGCGAGATTACAGAGGTTGATTTGGTGCCGTTGGAGGAAACAATTGTCACCCTGACAACCGGCGGATATGTTAAAAGAATTAATCCCGCCACCTATAAAATACAGAAGAGGGGCGGAAAAGGCATTATGGGCATGAAGACAATGGGAGATGATATCGTAGAGCATTTCCTCTGCACCTCAACGCATGACAATCTGATGTTCTTTACCGATTCAGGAAAGGTCTTTCAGACCCAAGTTTATGAAATTCCAGAAGGCACCAGGGTAGCCAGAGGCAGGGGACTTTTAAACTTTCTGGAGTTATCCACAGAGGAAAAGGTTTTATCATTGGTTCCGACCGCCAAGGAGGAAAAAGATAAATTCAAGTATCTGGTCATGGTTACCAAAAACGGCAGAATAAAGAAAACTCCTCTGCCGGAGTTTGAAAACGTAAGGAAGAGCGGAATCATTGCCATAAAACTGGAAAAGGGAGATTCATTGAAGAAAGTAGCCAAAACAACCGGAGAGGATGATATAATCTTGACGACTAAGAGCGGCATTGCCATAAGATTCAAAGAAAAAGATGCCAGGCCAATGGGACGGGCTGCGGCAGGAGTCAAAGGCATACATTTAAAAAAAGGCGACGAGGTTATTTCAATGGATGTTATAGAAAAGAATCCGCCGATAGATGAAAAAACCAAGAAGCCGGTAAAGCAATATCTGCTGGTGGTGATGGAAAACGGCTATGGCAAAAGAACGGATATCGCACAGTATAAAACGCAGGGCAGGGGCGGATCGGGAATAAAGACAGCCAACATAACATCAAAAACCGGCCCTATAATCATGGCCAGCATATTGGAGGATATTGCAGACGATGAAGATTTGATCGTTATTTCCAGAAAGGGCCAGGTGATAAGAACCGGAGTGAAATCCATATCTTTGTTGGGCCGAGCAACCCAGGGGGTGAGGATAATGAGGCTTGACGAGGGCGACAAGGTTGCTTCCGGAGCTTGTTTAAAGGATTAATACTTGCCAGCCTTTCTTGTAAATTATATAATGCAACAATATGAACAAAAAAATCATTTCTTTTATAATTTTAGCCGGGTTATTCGGCATGGCAAGCTTGGCTAATGCCCAGATAGACAATCCGATACCTTATAACAGTTTTTGCGGGCTTATCACAAAAGGAATAATTCCCGCTGTGGCCATGGTAGTCGGAGCCCTTGGTGTTATAATGATGATAATATCCGGTATTCTGTTTGTTACATCTGCCGGCAGCCCGGAAAAGGTAAGCAAAGCCAGAGCTGCTTTGACTTACGCCATAGGAGGAATAGTTATTGCTCTCGCAGCTGAAGCCATAGTCGGTACGATAAAATACATTGTAGGCGCCAGCGCCAGCTGTTCGTAATTATTATGAATAAAAAGATATTCTATTTAATCGGATTGAGCGCATTGGTTTTATTGCCGTCAATAACTTTTGCCCAAGGAGATATGATCACGCCCTTGTTATGCACTTTTGCAAAGAATCTTTGGCAGGCGGCAGTGGCCGGAGGCATTATAGCATGGTCAGTAGTCGTGATACTTTTTGTCACGTCAATCGGCAACCCTGAGCGCGTTAATATTGCAAAAAAGGGATTAGTGGTCGTTATAATAGGCACAGTGATAGTTATACTGGGAACATCGTCTTTGACTATGGTTGGAAATGCCATAGGACTGGCAAGAGGCGAAGGGGATGTTTGTAAGGGTATCGGAGGCACAGGGGAGCCGGATCCTTGTGGTAAATGCGGAGCAGGCGAGACCTGCCTTAACAAGACGTGTGTGCCATCTAATCAGTAAAACAAAGCTAGATTACAAATTAAAAAAGGTCGATACGGAATATATAAAATATAACAATCAAAAAACGATGAAAAAATATATAATAGGATTAATACTTTTAGGCGTATTAGCATTGCCGGTTGCAGCATTGGCTCAGCCAGCGCACACAATCAACAGTCTTGACCAGCTGGCAGAAAAAATCAAGGTAGCTGCTTGGACAGTGTTCGGTATAATAGCTCTAATCTGTTTCATAATCGCCGGCATATTGTTTTTAACAGCAGCCGGTAACCCGGAAAAGATCCAGATGGCCAGAAATGCTTTTTTGTGGGGAGTGGCTGGCGTAGTTGTCGGTATCCTTGCCTATTCTATAATCTCCATAATCGAGCGTTTGCTGTAAGATAATACGCGTAGAAAATCGTATAAACCTAAACTCAGATAATGAAAAAACATTTATCTTTAATTTTATCAGGGCTCACAGCTCTATTGATGCCGCTGGCAGCTAACGCCCAAGGAATGACAATACAAGGATTAGTAGGCAACATTGCCACGGCGGCCAAGGCGGTTATGGGGGGGATTGTGATTATAGCTTGGGTAGTTGTAGCTATACTATTTTTGACTGCCTGGGGTAGTCCGGAGCGGCTGGGTACAGCTAAAAAGGCCTTTATTTGGACCTTAGTCGGTACTGTTATAGCCGTGTTGTTCGCCTCTATTGGTATCATAATAGAAAATGCCATTCTCCGGGGCCAGTAATTAATCCTTTGATGACGGAAGTTATTCTGAAAATGAGAAAAAAACTATTTCTATTTTTAGTTTCTCTTGAGTTTGGACTTATGGTCTTACCTGCTATAGCTTTGGCTCAGAATCCTGCTATGGGTATAATTTGCAGGGCCGGCACTGTTATAGGGAATGCAGCTGTAGCCATAGCAGTTATATCCTGGATTTTTGTCGGCATCATGTTTTTAGCCGCAGTAGGCAGCCCGGAAAGATTTTCAGCCGCCAAGAAAGCGCTTTTCTGGGTTATAGTCGGTACGATTGTTCTTCTTCTGGCAGGGGTGTCAATAAATCTGATAAACAGCGCTTTCGGCCTGTCCGGCAAACTTAATTGTTAGATATATCAACACAGATCCGGGCTGGAATAAGTCCGGATTTTGTGTTATAAAATAATTATGTGTTATGCGGGTATGGCGAAACAGCAGACGCGCCAGCCTTAGGAGCTGGTGGGAGAAATCCTGTGGGGGTGCAAATCCCTCTACCCGCACACTAAAAAAGCTGGGTCAAACCCAGCTTTTTGTTTATATGCTTTTTTATACTGTTTTTATGCCGATTTTTCCTTTACCGTTGTTTTCGTTTTTGGGTATTTTTATCGTTAATACTCCTTTATCCATTTGAGCATCGGCTTCATCCACATTTATATTCTCCGGTAGGACTATTTTTCTGGAAAACGGGCCCCAATAGCATTCCTGGTAAAAGTATTTTTTATCTGGTAGCCCGTGAGGCTCCGGCCTGATGCCTTTTATCACCATCATTTCTTTTTCTAAAGATATATCAAGGTCTTTTATTTGCACGCCGGCAATGGCTGCCAGCACTACGAAGTCTGAATTTGTTTCAAAAACATCTATCACCAGCTCGCCCTCCTGATTAAAAATTTCACTTGAATCCGGCGTTTCTTTTTTCTCTTCAATATTGGGTTTTATTGTTTTTGCCATAGTTTTTTTAATTAGCTTTTACTTTTTGATGTTTAATTTAGTAACGCCCTTCATATTTTTTAACTTTTCAAATCCTGAGATAACGAGAAAGGCCAGTGCTATCAAAATTGTTATTGGTATAATTATTTTTAACGGTCCCTCTATTGTCATTATAGAGAAATCATAGAGGCCATGCAAGCCCACGGCTATTATTACGCCTAAAGCAGCTTCTATTCTTCTGTTTTTCTGGTCGTAAAGAGATACGGCCACGGCATATCCTATGACTGCGGAGCATAATGTGTGCAGGAACGTCGCCCCTATAAACCGTATAAAGCTTATGGCTAATGTTCTGCCAATCAAATCGCTGAAAGAAAGCTGGCCTATCGGAGCGAATAGGTATAGGATATTTTCCAACGCGGCAAAACCCAATGCAGCAATTACCATATACAGCATTATATCCAATGGTTCGTCTAAGTGCGGGCTGTTTAATACCTTAAATCTGATTACTAAATATTTAAACAATTCTTCCGAAAGAGAAATTATCAAAAACCAATATATCAGAGCGGTGACTATAGTATTGAGGTCTGTTTTAGCCAGCAGGGTGGCAAGTCCTATTTGTACAAAGAATACCGGAATGGTTATCAAGGCGCCCCACAAAAATACCCTCAAAATCATTTTTTTGGGTTCGGGATGAATATCTTTTCTCAGATAATAGAAAAGCCAGGCTAAACTGGGCAGTACTCCAAAAATTATATATAAAACAATACTAAAGTCCATTTTTTTATTATATTACTTTTCCGGCCAAGTTTCTATCATTATACATCCCTTTTTGTCTTTTATCGGCAGCTGTTGGTATATTTCCTCTGTGATGAACGGCATAAAGGGGTGCAGGAGCAGAAGAGAATTCATTAAAACGTAAACTAAAATATCTTTAGTCTTTTTGTCGTCCTGTTTTTTTGATTCTTCTATGTATTTATCGCAGAAGTCATGCCAGAAAAAATCGTAGAGGGTATGAGAGGCTTTTCCAAATTCAAAATGTTCTAAATTGCTGTCAACTGACTTCATGGTTTTTTTCAATTGATCAAGTATCTTTTTATCGGCCGGCGTTAATTTAGAAGAGGGCGCTCTTTCAGGAACTTTTATTTCTGAATCGGGCAGTTGCATCAAGATAAACCTTGTGGCGTTCCATATCTTGTTGCAGAACTTTTTACCCATTAAAATGTTGTCTTGAACAAACTTTACATCCTGTCCTCCCATTATCTGGTAGGCAATTCCAAATCTCGTTGCGTCGGCTCCGAATTCATCGATCAGTTTTATAGGGTCGATGCCGGTGCCCAGCGACTTTGACATTCTTTGGCCATCGCGGGTCAAAACAGTGGCGTGAATATACACATCTTTGAACGGAATTTTTTTGGTGAATTCCATTCCGGAAAAGATCATTCTAGCCACCCATAGGTTTATAATGTCTCTGGCCGTGGATAATACGGCTGTGGGATAAAAAGTTTTTAAATCCTTTGTCTTATCTGGCCAGCCCATAGTGGCAAATGGCCATAAGGCGGCAGAGAACCAGGTATCTAAAACGCTGTCTTCTCCCTCAATGGGGATTTTATGGCCCCACCAGATTTGGCGGGAAATGCACCAGTCTTTCATGTTTTTTATCCATTCAAAGTATGGTTTCTCAAAGTTTTTGGGATTAAACCTTATTTTTCCCTGCTTAACCGGCTTTTCAGCTAATTTTGCCAGCTCCTGCATTTTTACAAACCACTGCAAAGAGGGGATAAGTTCAACAGTTGTGTCGCATCGGTAGCATTTTGGAATCTGATGGCTGTATTCTTCGGTTTTTTCTAAGAGATCAAAGTTTTTTAAGTCTTCTATGATCTTCTCCCTTGCTTCGTCTGTTTTTAGTCCGTTATATCTTTCAATGCTGTTTACAATTCTTCCTTTTTCATCAATTACCTGAACTGTTTCTAGTTTATGGCGTTGGCCGATAGCTTCGTCTGTTGTGTCGTGGGCTGGGGTAACCTTGACAGCCCCTGTTCCGAATTCAGAATCAACTAAAGTATCGGAAATAATCGGAATTTCCTTGTTGATTAATGGCAGGATGGCAATTTTGCCGGTTAAATTTTTATATCTTTCATCTTTGGGATTCACTGCAACTCCGGTGTCTCCGAGCATTGTTTCAGGCCTGGTTGTAGCCACAGTAATAAAGCCGCCTTCTTTAACGGGATATTTAATAAACCACAGATTTCCCTTTTCTTCTTTGTATTCAAGTTCCAGATCAGAAAGGGAGGTGGCACATCTTTTACACCAGTTAACAATTCTTTTTCCTTTATATATCAGTCCTTTGTTATAATAATGCAGAAATGCCTCCTGGACTGCTTTTGTATAGCCTTCGTCCATGGTAAACCTTGTTCTTGACCAGTCGCAGGAAGAGCCGATTTTTCTGAATTGGTTGAGTATTTTATTCCCGTATTCCTCCTTCCACTTCCAAACTTCTTCAATAAACTTTTCCTTGCCTAAATCAAATCTTGTTTTTCCTTCTTTTTTCAGCTTCTTTTCAACCACATTCTGGGTGGCGATGCCGGCGTGGTCTGTTCCAGGCAGCCACAGGGTTTTGTATCCCTGCATTCTTTTTCGTCTGATTAAAATATCCTGGATTGTTGCATTTAGAGCGTGTCCCATATGAAGCTCGCCGGTTACATTAGGCGGTGGGATAACGATGGAGTAGGGTTTTTTGTGCCGAGGGGGGAGTTTGTCGGGATTAAAAAAACCGCTTGTTTCCCAAAGCTGGTAAATCTTGTCCTCAACCTGTTTAGCATCGTAAGATTTTGATAATTCCATATTTGTTAATTTTAACATTTTTTATTCTATTCGTAAATTGCCCGCGGCTTGGATTTTTTCCCAATTTTTAGTATTTCTTTTATGGTAGAATCCTGCGATCGCCACCATCAACCCGTTATCTGTTGAAAGCTTCTGTTCCGGGACAATAAAATCTGCATTTTCTATTTTATGGCTGAATTGTTTGCGCAGTTCCCGGTTGGCGGAGACGCCGCCGCCGAGAATTATGGTTTTTGCTTTATAATCTCTGCCGGCCCTGATTGTTTTTTTAATTAAAACATCAATTATCGCCTGCTGAACTTCGGCTGCCATCTCTTTTTTATATTGTTTATTTTTCTTTTTCTTGTGCCCCGAGGGGTAAATTTTTCTGTCTGCGTATAAAACAGCTGTTTTTAATCCTGAAAAGCTGAAATCATAATCTTTTGTCGAGATCATCGGACGCGGAAAAATTGCCTGCGTTTTTACATTTTCAGCCAGCTTTGAAATAACCGGGCCGCCGGGATAGCCGAGCCCAAGGATTTTGGCGCATTTATCAAAGCACTCGCCGGCGGCGTCGTCTCTTGTTTCCCCCAGTATTTTGTATCTTCCGATTTTTTCCATCAGAATTAGCTGCGTATGTCCGCCGGAAACTACTAAAGCAACAGCAGGGAACTTTATATCTTTATTATCCAGAAAATTAACCAAGATATGGGATTCTACGTGATTCACGGGTACAATAGGAATGTTCCAAAAATATGAAAGCGCCTTGGCAAGATTGACTCCGACCCAAAGGCAGGGTTCCAATCCCGGGCCATTAGTAACGGAAATAAGATCTATGTCAGGCTTTTGGCATTTATTTAAAAAAGGGATCAGTTTTTTATATAGTTCTTCTTCCCGGGATAGAATTTCTTCTGTTTTCTTTAACTTTGTATCCCCTATTTTATTTTTCTTTTTTAACAGGTCCGCCTCTTTGAGAGCTTTAATAAGAGCCGGCACTAAATTTTTCTGGTGTTCGCGCTTGGCCATCATCGGATAAACCCCGCCGTATTTTTTATGCACTTCGATCTGCGAAGAAACTATATTCGATAGCATGTTAAAATCCCCGGTCTTTGAAACCTCTAAAACAGCGATTCCCGTGTCATCGCATGACGTTTCGATAGCCAAAATTTTCATGACTGAATTATATACGAAAACTTGCTTTTTTTCAATTTTTAAGATAAAATTGAGGTAAATTTGACCATGGCCCTATCGTCTAGCCTGGTCCAGGACGCGTGCTTTTCAAGCATAAAA
>CAYVRE010000025.1:0-7919 GCA_964453095.1 uncultured Candidatus Saccharibacteria bacterium | reverse complement strand
AAAAAACTTATGCAAAACATAGAAAACATACGTCATTCGTTATCGCATCTTTTAGCAACAGCTGTTTTAGAAATATATCCCAAAACAAAACTGGGAATGGGGCCGGCGATTGAAAACGGCTTCTATTACGACTTCCAGATGGCCAAGCCTTTGGAAGAAAAAGAGCTGGAAAAAATTGAAGGAAAAATGAAAGAACTGATCAGCCAGGATCAGAAGTTTGTAAAAAAGAATATCACCAAACTGGCGGCTAAAAAACTCTTTAATGATCAACCGTATAAGCTAGAACTGATAAAAGACCTTCCCGGGAAAACCGTTTCTATTTACACCAGCGGAAATTTCACGGATTTATGCAAAGGCCCGCATATCAAATCGACAAAAGAAATAGCGCCTAATTCCTTCAAGCTCACAAGAATCGCCGGAGCTTATTGGAAAAGCGAAGAAAAAAACAAGATGCTTACCCGTATCTACGGATTGGCTTTTAACACGGAAAAGGAGCTGATGGCATATATCAAAATGATGGAAGAGGCTGAAAAAAGAGACCACCGAAAATTAGGCAAAGAACTTGATTTATTTTGTTTTTCCGACTTGGTCGGCCCAGGCCTGCCGATGTTTACACCCAAAGGAACAATATTAAAAGACGAGCTTCAAAAAGAAGTTGAAAGAATATGCAGGGATTACGGCTTCCAGAAAGTGATGACTCCTCATTTGGCAAAAATTGATCTTTATGAAATTTCCGGCCATGCCAAAAAGTTTGCCGATGAGCTTTTTCATGTCATCTCAAAAAGAGGCCACAAGTTCGTTATGAAGCCGGTCCAGTGTCCGCACCAGACCCAAATCTACGCTTCGAGGCCGCGATCCTACAAAGAGCTGCCAATAAGATATATGGAATCAGAAAAGCAATACAGAGCTGAAAAAGCCGGAGAGGTCGGAGGATTGAACAGGGTTTACGCTATAACCGTCGAAGACGGACACACCTTCTGCACCAGAGACCAAGTGAAGGATGAAATAAAGATAATGGTGGAGATTATAAAAGATTTTTACACATCCATCGGGCTCTGGGGCAATCACTGGGTTTCCCTTTCGGTGAGAGATGACGATTTTAGCAAATACATCGGAGAAAAAAAAGATTGGGATTTATGCGAGAAAATATTAAAAGAGGTCTCTGACGAAATGGGCTTGAAGGCCAAGAGGTGCGAAGGAGAAGCGGCCTTGTACGGCCCGAAATTGGATTTTATGTTCAGAGACTCTATGGGAAAAGAAATCCAGATACCGACGGTGCAAATCGATTTCGCCACACCTCAAAAATTCAAACTGATGTATACCGACAATGATGGGAAAGAAAAAAACCCGGTAATGGTGCATCGGGCTATTCTGGGCTCTTATGAAAGATTTATGGCCCTGATAATAGAACACTTTGCCGGAGCTTTCCCATTATGGCTATCCCCCATCCAGGTTGCCGTAATCCCCATTTCCGAAAAGCATGACAGTTATGCCAAGGAACTCGAGAAGGAATTAAAAAGAAACGATATCCGCGTTGAATTAAAAAACGAAAACGAAACCCTGGGCAAAAAAATCAGGGAGGCGGAAATGCAAAAAACACCCTACCTATTAATCGTTGGAGACAAAGAAGTTGAAGCCAAAAACGTATCTATGAGAGAAAGGGGCAAGGGAGATGCAGGAACCATGGCATTAGACGCGTTTATAGGGAAAGTGAAGAAAGAGGTGGAGGATAAAAAATAAAAGGCGATTTATTATGCAAGAATTATCCGGCGCTACAAAAAAGCTGATCACTAAGTATAACCTTTGGCAGCAATCCCAGCAGCCCAAACAAGGTGTTTCCACCATACACGTTGATGAAGTCGCCTTAAAGGTTGCCGCTTTTTACGAACAAATAAGAACAGTGGTGGAATGGAAAGAGGAGCATCTGATGCGCCGGGCGGCGATTATAAGAAAACTGAAAAGAAGGTTTTTAGATTTGGAGCTGAATAATTTCTCCCAGCAGGAGGGTGTGGCGGAATCATTGGTTATGGAATTAATCAGGGGCGGGCATTTTCCCAATGATAAAATCGAAGAATCAAAAGTACAGGATGCCCAGGAGATAATAAACAAATATGTCTTTATCCTAAAAAACAGCCCGGAGAATAAAAAAGGGAAGGCTGGCCTCCAATTCTATAACTGGCTGGTGGAAGTGGCTGCCTGCGAGATAGAAGAAACTCTGGCCCCCTCTATAAAAGAAATGGCCCTGATCGGCTATATGTTTGAGCTGATGAAGGAAAGAATTAAGGTTGATGACAAGGTTTACCAATCCGGCCTTCTTAAAAAAGAGGACACGGACATACAAATATATATCGCTACCCAGCAGGCGCTTTTCAAATTAGATGCACCGATAATCAGCTACAACGTAATAAAATACAGATACCCGCACTGGGAGAAAGCCGACCAGGATCTGCTTTTAAAAATCTCCCAGAATATATATAAAATCTGGCGGAAGATAGAAGCTGACATGTCAAACCCGCTGGCTAAAAAGTTTTACACAATCTGCGAAAAATATGATACGCCCTATTTGTTGCTAGGAGATGTCTTGTCGCAAGGCAATCCCGGAGAAATAGGGAAAGAAATATCAGAACCCCCTGCTTTAGAGGCGCTGATAAGAAACGCCTATAACAAAAGATTATCCACATTAAAAGCCAGAATCGGAAGAGCCGCCATATATTCCACCATATCAATCTTTGCCACTAAAATCCTCTCACTGCTGATTCTGGAGGTGTTGCTGGCAAAGATATTCTCTGGACATTTGAATACCCTTGCCCTGATAGCCGATGTTCTGATACCGACTTTCTTGATGTTTGTTCTGGTGGCCGGCATAAAACGGCCGTCGAAAAAGAACCTCAACATCGTTATAATGGAAACTATGAAAATTGCCTACAAAAAAGATACAGCCGATGTCTATGAAGTAAAAGCCCGTAAAAAGAAAGGCGTTGCCACGAGAACCATTATTTCCCTTATCTATGTTTTCTCGGCCTTCCTGTCTTTCGGTGCAATATACCTTGTTCTTAAGTATTTCGGCTTCCCCATCGCCTCGATTATAATAAACATTATCTTTATTGCATTAATATTGTTCGCCGGAACAGCTGTAAGCAAAAGGGCTCAGGAACTGACGATAGAAGACGAAAAAGAGGATTTCCTAAGTTTTCTATCAGATATATTCTTTCTGCCGATACAGGGCTTGGGCAAATGGCTTTCCAACAAATGGAAAAAATACAACGCTATCGCCGCTTTTTTCAACGCCATGATTGATATGCCCTTCTCCGTCTTTGTGGAATTCCTGGAAAAATGGAGATATTTTATAAAGGAGAGAAAGGAAGAAATGAGATGAAATACCACATTATCGCCTTCGGCTGCCAAATGAACATCAGCGACTCAGAGCGAGTTGCTTCTGTTTTAGAGAGTATAAAATGCAAAGAAAGCCCCGGTATAAACGGGGCGGATTTGATCGTGGTTACGATGTGCTCAGTGCGCCAATCAGCTGTTGACAGGGTTCACGGCTTAGTTGAAAAATTCAAAACCATCAGAAAATCAAAGCCAAATATAAAAACTATTTTAACCGGATGTATCTTAAAAAAAGACAGGAATATTTTTATAACCGGCTTCGATTATGTTGTTGATATACGGGACATAAAAAAACTGCCGGAGATTCTCGGAATAAAAAAAACTAAAGAAGCTAAAAACTATTTAGACATTACTCCGAAATATTCCTCTAAGTTTTCGGCCAACGTGCCCATAATGACCGGCTGCAATAACTTCTGCAGCTATTGCGTTGTTCCATATGCCAGAGAAAGGGAGATTTCCAGGCCGGCGGAAGAAATAATCAGGGAGATTAAAAACCTTATCAAAAAGGGCTATAAGGAAATCTGGCTTTTAGGCCAAAACGTCAACAGCTATAAAGACACAAATATCAATTTTTCAAAACTCTTGAAAATGATAAACGACATCCCCGGCAAGTTTTGGATAAGATTCACATCTTCCCACCCAAAAGATTTTAACGACCAAGTTATAAATGCTTTGGCAATTGGAAAAAAAATCACTCCGTATTTGAATTTGCCCATACAGTCTGGCGATGATGGAGTTTTAAAATTAATGAATCGTCATTATTCTGTAAAAAATTATAAAGAAAAAATAAAAAAATTGAGGGAGAAGATTCCAGACATTGCTTTGTCTACAGATATCATTGTCGGCTTTCCCGGTGAAACAAAAAAGCAATTCGAAAATACCGCTAAGCTTTTCCGGAATGTAAAATACGATATGGCGTATATAAATAAATACTCCCCCAGAACCGGCACTGCTGCGGCTAAATTAAAGGACAATGTTTCAATCGCCGAAAAAAAGAGGCGAGAGAAAGTTTTAACAGAAATATTAAAACAAACCGCCCTGGAACACAATAAAAAATTCATCGGAAAAAAAATAATCGTTCTGATAGATGGCAATAAAAATAATAATTGGTTCGGCAAGAATGAGCACTACAAAACCGTACAAATAAAATCCGGGAAAAACATTTTGGGCAAATTTATCAAAGTAAAAATCACAGAGGCCCTAGCTTGGTCATTAAGGGGAGAATTAATTAAATGAATAAACTAATCGTAATTTTAGGTCCGACTGCCTCAGGTAAAACTGGCTTATCCATCAAACTGGCTAAAAGATACAACGGCGAGGTGGTTTCGGCTGATTCAAGGCAGGTATATAGGGGCTTAGATATCGGCTCAGGAAAAATCACCAAAAAAGAAATGCGGGGAGTCCCCCACTATCTTTTGGATGTGGCTAATCCAAAAACAAGATTTACCGTGTCCCAATATCAAAAACTGGCGCTCAAAGCAATAAAAAATATCCAAAAGAAAAACAAAATTCCGATCTTAACCGGCGGCACCGGTTTCTATATCCAATCAATTGTTGACGGTATTGTAATCCCTGAAGTGAAGCCTGATTGGAAATTAAGGAAGAAACTGGAGAAAAAATCCAATCAACAGCTGTATAAGATGCTCTTGGACAAAGACCCGGAGAGAGCAAAAACAATAGATAGGCACAATCCCCGCCGCTTAATAAGGGCTTTAGAAATTGTTTTAAAAACCAAAAGACCGGTGCCAGCTTTAAAAAAGAAGACAAATTTTGATGTGTTAGAAATAGGCATCGCAAAATCTCCTGAAAAATTAAAGGAGGATATAAACAAAAGACTGCTTAGAAGATTAAAAAATAACGCAATGATAAGTGAAGTAAAAAATCTACACAAGTCTTTATCTTGGAAGCGGCTGGAAGAATTCGGGCTGGAATACCGTTTTGTCGCACAATATCTGCAAAACAAAATTACCTATCAACAGATGATAGGCAAAATTCAAAAAGAATCCGAACATTTTGCTAAACGGCAAATGACCTGGTTCAAGCGGGACAAACGAATTCATTGGATAAATGACGAGAAGCAGGCGAGGCTACTTGTGAATAAACTGCATTACATGCAAAGCTAAAATAGCGCATCCGCATGTAATTCTCATTATTCTTGTCAGCTGTCTTTTTATAGAATCGCCCGAATGCTCAAAAATTTTTACGAAACCTTCGATAATTAAGAATAAGGCGGCAAAAAAGGCTAATAAATCAATGGCAATCGGGTCTAAATAGCTGCAACCAACAGCTATTTTATTCTGTCCATAAATCTGGATATAAAAAACGGACAAAACAACGATAACACAGACAACGGCTGCAAATATCAAAGTCTTCTTAAGATTTTTAAAATCATTGATATCCATAAAGAATACGGGCTATTTTAATAACATTTTTTTCAGCAACTCCTGCACTTTTTCCGGCTTGGCTGTCCCCCGAGTGGCAGCCATGACCTGCCCGGCCAAAAACTGCAGGGCATTCTGCTTGCCGGCCATATAGTCCTCAACTGGCTTGGGATTTTTAGCAATCACCTCTTTCATAATTTTTTCAAGCTCTGAATCATCTGACATCTGCCTCCAATTATTCTCATCCACAACGCTTGACGGATCAGCTCCGGTATTAAACATATTGCCTAAAACCATTTTGGCAACCTTGCTGGAAATCTCGCCCTTGTATATCATTTTTATAAATTCAGCAAAATTTTCAGGAGTAATCTTAAACTCCGCCTCCACAAATTCTTTGCCGGCTAAAAGTCCTTGCGCGTCTGATATGAGATAATTCGCAATCAGCCTTGAAACTTTTTTATGCGCTTCGCCTTTTTCTTCCTCTATTGTCCATTCCTCAAACTCTGAAACAACTTTTTCAAAATATCCACTCAAATCTTTATTCACAACAAAAAACTCGACAGAAGCACTGTCTAAACCATACTCTTTTTTGAACCTTTCTCTTTTTTCCTCCGGTAACTCTGGCATACTTAATTTTATCTCTTTTACATAATCTTTGTCAAAATGCATCGGAGCTAAATCCGGCTCCGGAAAATATCTGTAATCATGGGCTTCTTCCTTTTCTCTTTGCGAAAAGGTAATTTCTTTTTTATCATGCCAGCCCCGAGTTTCCTGAACTACCTTTTCTCCCGAGCTCAAAACCTCCTCCTGCCTTTTAATCTCGTAATCAACTGCCTTTTCAACAACCTTGAATGAATTTAGATTTTTAATTTCAACCTTGGTTCCCAGCGCCTTGCCTTTGCTGATGGATATGTTTACCTCCACCCTCATCTGCCCTTTTTCCATATCAGCCGAGGAAACTCCCAGATATCTCAATATCATCTGCAATTCCTGGGCAAACAATCTTGCTTCCTTCCCGGATGTTATATCCGGCTCTGTCACCAGCTCCATCAAAGGAATGCCGGCTCTGTTCAGATTAACCAGAGAATAATCAGCTCCATCAGGATGCACCAAGCTGCCAGTATCTTCCTCCAGGTGTATTCTGGTAATCCCTATCTTCCTCCCTTCTATTTCCAAATGGCCTCCGACGCACAGCGGTTGGTCATACTGGGAAATCTGATAGCCTTTGGGCAGATCAGGATAGAAATAGTTTTTACGGTCGAACTTTGAATCCTCGCTAATCTTGCAATTCAAGGCCAGCCCGGTTTTTATAACCTTCTTAATCGCTTCTTCATTGGCCACGGGCAGGCTTCCCGGCTGAGCTGTGCAAACCGGACAGATGTTATAATTTGGCCTTTTTTCATCCGAGTCATTCTTGCAGGAGCAAAACATCTTTGAGTTTGTTTTCAGCTCCGCATGTATTTCCAGGCCGATTGTAGGTTTATACATATTAATTATTATTTTTCCTCGCGGCGTAGGGGTTATAATAAAAATCCTTGTTTTCTAATGATGCGGCCCAAGATACGTTCATTTCGTCCATATCAACCCTAATATATTTAGCCAGCAAGGGCTGGATTTTATTTAGTTCCCGCCAGCACTGCTGAGCAATTCTTCTGTATGAAGCATGGCCCTTCTTTCCGCTGCGCAGAGATATAAAATGATGAAGTTCACGCAGGTTCCAGGTTATTAAAACCCTTTTTCTAAAACACAAGGGCACTACATACTGGGCTTCTTCCGGAAACTTATCATATATCTTATTATATCCCTCAACTGACTTTTCTACCACTGCCTTAAACTTATCTTCAAAGCCGGCCTCCCTTATTTCCGGGGGCAAATCATAGCCATGCGCCACCGTTACCGGCTGGTTAGATTGGCTGCACATCCTGTGGCGCTGGACATCGCGAAATGCTCCATAATCCATTAGAATATCAAAGGTGTAATAAATATGCTCCAGCTCCCTTAACGGCGCATCAAACTTATCCCTGCGCTTCAAAGTTTCATCAATTATCTCCTCCTTTTTTTCCATCGACATCTCCCTAACCTTGGCTTTTATTTCGTTGTACGAAAGGCCGGAATAAGGATAAAGGATTGAGGCAATCAATTTATCTT
>CAYVRE010000024.1:0-8207 GCA_964453095.1 uncultured Candidatus Saccharibacteria bacterium | reverse complement strand
ATGACTCCGTCAAAAATATTCTTCTACTTCTGCCTCTCATTTATATTTGGAATATTTTTTGAATCAATAATAAAAATCCCGCAAGTTTTTCTGTGGGCTTTTTTATTGTCCGGAGTTTCCGTCATTTTTATTTCTTTAATAAAAGGGAAGAATAGCGCTACCGTATTAGGATTCTGTTTTTTATTCTTGGCTCTGGGTGTTTTGCGCACGCAGATTTCCGAGTTTAACATTGCCGATGATAAATTGAGCCAGTTTAACGGCAAAGGGGAGATTGTTTTGGCCGGCGTGATATCCGGGGAGCCGGATGCGCGGGATACTTTTCAAAAGATAAAAGTTGATGTTGGGGGCAGTACAGTCCTGGTGACAACCGGCCGTTATCCGGAACATAAGTATTTAGACAGGGTAAAGATAATTGGGAAGCTGGAAGCGCCTGGCGAAACAGAGGATTTTTCCTATAAAAACTATTTGATGAAAGATCATATTTATTCTGTAATGAACTTTCCGGAGGTTGAATCGCTGGGCAAGGCTGAAGGCAATTGGGCTGCTGACTCTTACTCCTGGATATTGTGGTTCAAGCAAAAAATAAGGGAAAGCATCCGCCATAATTTTCTGCCTCCGCAGAGTTCGATTTTAGAGGGCACTATTCTGGGCGATAACGGAGCCATGAGCAATGAATTGAAGAGCAAGCTAAATATAACAGGGCTTAGGCACGTGATAGCGGTTTCCGGCACCCATGTTGTCATTCTAGCTTCAATTATTATGTCGGCTCTGTTGGCTTTAGGATTGTGGCGCGGCCAAGCTTTTTACATCGCCATAATCTTTATCTGCCTGTATATCCTTCTTACTGGCCTGCCGGCATCGGGTGTTCGCGCTGGAATTATGGGCGGGCTTTATCTTCTGGCACAGAAACTCGGGCGCCAGAGTATGGGCCCAAGGGTGATAACAATGGCCTGCGCCGCAATGCTTTTGGTTAATCCTTTGCTTTTATTCTATGATGTGGGGTTTCAGCTTTCTTTTCTGGCAGTCATGGGCCTTATTTATCTGGAGCCGTTTATCAAAGGCGGTATAAAGATATTTACAAAAGAGAAAGCCGGAAACTTTGTCAGCATTGTTTCCGCAACTTTTGCTGCCCAGATTTTTACTCTGCCGATTATGGTTTACAATTTCGGAAATATTTCTTTCGTTTCACCCATAACCAATTTGCTCATCCTGCCTGTTGTCTCCTGGCTTATGATTTTTGGGTTTCTGACTTCTTTAGCCGGGGCATTTTCAAATACCCTCGGGGTTGTCTTGTCTGTACCTTGCTGGTTTTTGCTTGGTTACTTTGTAAAAGTGATTGATTTCTTTTCCCATCCATGGGCATCAAAAACAATTGAAAATGTCCATTGGCTCTGGCTGGTGCTTTCTTATTTAATCATCGGATTTCTCGTCAGATTTTTAAATAAAAAAATCCCTGCTGCCAATTTGGCGCAGGGATGAGAGGCTGTTGTTTTACAGCTTACATTTTTTCGAAAGATATTTCGCTTCTGTCGGTGTTGGTAAACGTGGCGTAAAAGGCTACAACCTCAACGCCTTCAATTCTCTCTGAGGCGATGCGGCCGGCTACGGCCTGGGCCGCAATAGGCGCATCTTCTCTTTCCCGGTTTTCTCTGCCAGTCGGATTGGAGATTTGTTTGTAGAATCCGCAGTCCTCGTGGTTGATGAGGGCAACTAGTTTGATCGAGGGAAAATGCTTGAGGAAAAAGATAATTTGGCCCTCTAAAACTTGCTTTTCCCTTGCCATCATCGGATTAGCCAGCGGAGCTGGTCCGCCGGGCACAACGATTGGCACGACTTGGCGGAAACTATCAATCTCCTTCGGTAAAAAGCGGTTGAAGGCAGCCAGGAATCTCGGATCTGAACAATGGACAACCAGCGTAGTCGGGGTTGTCGTTACTACCGGGTAGGTAAAATTCATGATTCTCTCCTTTCAGTGGTTTCTATCTTCGTTCTGCTTTTTTTCGAGTAGATTTCGGGACGGCGGTAGCGGTCTATCAGAATAAGAGCTCCAAGAAGGAGCAATACTGCAATGCCGAGAGCCGGCGCCCAGAAAGCCTCTGTCTTTATTATCTCAAACATTAGCGCCTCCTTTCTTGTAAAAGACCTGATGTGAAATCAAATTTATATTACCAGAATATTAATCTTTTTCAAGATATAGGGTATAATAAGAAGAATATGGAAACAGTAAATAAAAAAGCCTGGGTTGTAGCGGCTGATATGGGCTATGGCCATCAGCGGACAGCAGATCCATTGAGGGACATTGCTTTCAGCTCAAAAACAATAAATGCCAACAGCTATGAGGGCATTCCCGATAAAGATAAAAAGTTCTGGCAGCAGACCCGCTCTTTATATGAATTTATCTCGCGGTTTAAGAGAACTCCTGTTATCGGCGATGCTGTTTTTTTCTTTTTGGACAGGTCTCAGAAGATATTCAACTACTATCCCAAAAGAGATTTATCGGCGCCGACCTTCAGCCTGAAAAACATCTTTCATTTCATCAAAAAAGGCTGGGGCAGGGATTTAATTGAAAGATTGGAAAAGAATCCTTTGCCCATAGTGGCAACCTTCTTCACGCCGGCTTTTATGGCTGAAGAGCTTGATTATCCCAATGATATATACTGCGTCATATGCGATGCCGATATCTCGAGGGCCTGGGTTTCTTTGGATCCTAAAAAAAGCAAAATTAAATATTTTGCATCCAATACCTGGACTAGAGATCGCCTCAAGCTTTACGGAGTTGATCCCGAAAACATTTTTTTAACCGGCTATCCCTTGCCCAAAGAAAACATCGGTGAACACCAGGAAATCTTAAAGGAGGATTTAGGCCATCGGCTTTTGAATTTAGACCCTGAAAAAAGGTACAGGAAAATGTACCAGCCCCTGATAAAAGGAGTATTGGGAGATCTGCCGGAAAAATCAGACCATCCTCTGACAATAATGTTTTCCATGGGCGGAGCCGGCGCGCAGAAGGAAATATGCGTCAAGGCTATAAACAGCCTGAAAGATAAAATAAAAAACAATAAGCTGAGGTTTATTATCTCTGTCGGCACCAGGCGGGAGCTTAAGAAATACTTTGTCGAAAATATTAGGGATCTGAAGCTGGATGGGTGGGTGCACCTGCTATCTGCCCAGACAACAGCCGATTATTTCAGACAATTTAACGAGGCCTTGCGCGAAACAGATGTTTTATGGACAAAGCCATCCGAGCTTTCTTTCTACGCAGGCCTGGGCATTCCCATAATCATCGCCCCCACCATCGGATCCCAAGAGGATTTTAATAAAAGATGGCTTCTGCACATTGGTGCCGGCACTCCGCAGGAAAATCCCAATTATGCCGACCAGTGGTTTTTCGACTTGCTGAATGGCGGGGATTTCGCAGAAATGGCCATGCAGGGATTTGTAGAGATAGAAAAAATGGGAACATATAACATAGAGAGAATAATATCAAGTTAAAAATATGCGTATGATTTTTAAGATATTTATTTTGTTTTTGGCAATAATCCTTGCTTTGCTGGCAATTGTTTTTTGCTATTTTTTTGTGGGCAGCGCTCCGGTTCGGCAGAACATAACTTGGGGCGTTGATTTTTCCCAGATGCAGGCCGAGGCATTGAAATTAGACTGGAAGGAAGTTTATACCGCCATGCTCGATGATTTAAATGTAAAAGATATAAAACTGCATACGCAGTGGGACTGGATTGAAGGCCAGAATAACAAGTACTATTTTAATGATATCGACTGGCAGATCAGCCAGGCGGAACAGAGAGGCGCCAGGGTTATTTATGTGGTTGGAATGAAAACCGGGCGCTGGCCCGAGTGCCATATTCCTGAGTGGGCTGAAAATCTTTCAAAAGATGAGCAGCAGAAGGAGATATTGGAGTATATAAAAGAAACTGTTTTGAGGTATAAAAATAGCCCGTCAATTGTTAATTGGCAGGTGGAGAATGAGCCATTGTTTGATTTTGGAATCTGTCCTTGGTACGACAAGGATTTTCTGGAAAAAGAAGCGGAGCTCGTAAGGTCGTTGAATCCTACAAGGCCGATCATCATATCTGATTCCGGCGAGCAGTCATTATGGCTCAGCGCCGCTAAAATCGGAGATATTGTGGGCATCACCATGTACAGAAAGGTCTGGGGCCATGTTACCGACGGATTCGGATTTTACATCGATTCTTTTCTGACGCCGGTTACCTATTGGAGAAAAGCCCTGCTCGTCAAAAAGATATTCAACAAAGATGTAATCTGCATAGAATTGCAGGCAGAGCCGTGGGCATCAAAGCCGTTTTATGACGTGCCGCTAGATGAGCAGAAAAAAACAATGAGCTTGGAGATTTTCAACCAAAATATTGAGTATGCAAAATTAACCGGACTTGATAAGTTCTACTTTTGGGGAGTAGAATGGTGGTACTGGATGAAAACAGAAAAGAATCAGCCGGCAATCTGGAACGAAGCAAAAAAACTATTCTCTCTTTAGGTTTAGAAGGAGGAAGATTATAACTATTAAATAGGTAAAATGGAGAAACCAATCCGTGGGAGTGGCGTCCAGAAAAAATAGTTCTTTTATGCCGTTAATCAGATTTTGTCCGGATATCATCAGCACCCACAAAAGCGCTGTTGTCAGGAATATAATAAGAGCCAGCAAAACCTTTTTTGTTTCTATATTAAAAATCAATAAAAGGCCGGCGATAATCTCCATGGCGATTGTAAAAACAATCAGTCCGGCATAATTGATGCCCAACATGGAAAATTCCAAAGTTGCCTGTTGCCAGTTTAAAATACGGAAAATTCCGGCTGACAAAAAAATCAGGCCTAAAAACATCCTTAATAAATTGAAATTCCCGAAGATTTTTTTAACGATAGGCATTTTTTATAAGATATTCTATCATTCTATCATATGCAAAAGAAAAAGGTATTAATCTTGCATGCGCCTCTGGGCGCAGGCCACGGAGTTGCGGCAAAAGCTATTGCCGAAGCTTTTTTATTGCGGCATCCCGATATAGAGGTTAAAAGCGTCGATGTCTTGGATTTTTCCTATGAGATATTCAAGCAGACACTGCCCAAAGCCTTTTATTTTTTCACCTTTTATACCCCTTTTTTATACAAGCTGTTTTACGATTATTCCAATCACCGTTCCCGCTATAAATTTCTCAATCATGCCTCAGATGCGTTTTTAAGGAAATCGCGCTTTGTGAGGTTTATAAACGACTTCAACCCCGATTTTATCATTTCCACCAATCCATTGCCCATGCAGCTGGTTTCAAAAACCAAAGAAAAAAATATTATAGATATTTTATCCGCCAATGTCTGCACCGATTTCGGCTTTCATATTTTTTGGCATAATGCAGACGTCAATTATTATTTTGTAGCCAACCAAGAGATAAAAACGGTTTTGATCAGCCATGGAGCGGATCCAGAATCCATAATAGTAACAGGGATTCCGATAAACTCAAAATTCAGCAGGCTGTCAGATCGCCGGAGAACATTGGACGGGCTAGGCCTTGATTCCTCAAGGCCGATTTTACTGGTAGTCGGCGGCACAATGGCATACAGCAAACTGGTGAGCGTTATAACTAAATTGAAAAAAATAAATAATTTGATACAATTTATTATTGTAGCCGGCCGGGATGAAATCATGCAGAAGAAATTAAAGAAATCAAAAATAGGCAGAGATCCATTGATAAAGACATTCGGTTTTGTGGACAACCTGGACGAATATATGGGAGCCTCTGATTTGATTTTTACCAAAGCCGGCGGATTGACTGTTGCTGAATGCATAGCAAAGGGCTTGCCGATGGTAATCAGCGACATTATACCCGGGCAGGAGGAAGATAATGTTAATTTTGCAATTACTCATAACTTTGGCGTCAGGGCCGGAAGCGCGCAAAAGCTGGCCAAGGTTATCGCCGGCCTGTTTTCCAATAAGCAGAGAATATTGGAAATGAAGGAAAACTGCAGAAAAGTTGCAAAACCTGAGGCGGCAAGCGAAATAGCAGATTTTATTGCCTCAAAAATTAGTTAAAATTGCAGATATTTTAAATTTTGTTATTATATATATAAATAATATAAAATATTAATTTCTAATATGCCGATGTACGAATTGCCAAAATTTAATTTCCCCAAATTAAAAATTAAACCAGTTAAGCTCCCGGATAAAAAATCCTTCGAGGACTTCGCCATGTTAGTTGCCATCGGCTGTATAGTCGGATTTTCTGTCGTGGCTGTTTCCTTGCGTTATTTCCCAGAGCAGTCAGAAAAGTTTTCCCAGTATTTAATTATACCGGAGCTCCAGACGTCAGAAGTTAAAAACACTTCGGCGCCGGAAAGCGCATACCATTCGGACATTTCTTATGAGCAAGCCATAATTGACTCGGTCAAGAGCGCCTCGCCTTCGGTTGTAAGCATTGTAATTTCAAAGAATCTACCAATATATGAACAGCAGTGGATTAATCCTTTCGGAGAAAACAGCCCCTTTGATTTTCAAATACCCCAGCAAGTGCAAAAGGGAACAAAATATCAGGAGGTCGGAGCTGGATCCGGATTTATAGTTTCAGAAGACGGCTTGGTTTTAACCAACAAGCACGTTGTTTTAGACAATAAGGCTGATTATACTGTTTTGACCAATGATGGGCAAAGGTATTCAGCTAAGGTTTTAGCCCTGGATCCAGTTCAAGATCTGGCGATTATAAAAATACAATTGGATGCAGCTGACCTGCCTGCGCAGGCAGGGCTTACTGCCGGTCAGGCAGGCAGTAAATTCCAGCCGATAAAGCTGGGAAATTCATCAGGAATACAACTGGGGCAGACAGTTATTGCCATCGGGAACTCTTTGGGAGAATTTCGCAATACAGTTTCAGTAGGTATTATTTCCGGCCTGGGCAGGACTATTTCAGCTTCTGACCAGGCAGGCGGATTTTCTGAAACATTGGAAGGCATTATTCAAACTGACGCCGCTATCAATGCAGGCAACTCCGGAGGCCCGCTGATTAACTTAAAAGGCGAGGTCATCGGCATTAACACTGCCATGGCCGAGGGCGCTGAAAACATCGGCTTTGCCCTTCCCATCGACAGGGCCAAAAAAGATATTGATCAGGTACTGAAGACCAATAAAATTGTTTATCCGTTTTTGGGAGTCCGTTATGCTTCAATCGACGGCACTGTTAAAGAAAAATACAAGCTGTCAGTTGACCAGGGCGCTTTGGTGGTGATGGGAGATAATGGAGAACCGGCTGTGACTGCCGGTTCGGCGGCAGACAAGGCCGGAATTAAAGTTAACGACGTGATTTCAGAAATTAATTCTGAGAAGATCACCCAGGATAATAAAATGGCAGGCATAATACAGAAATACAATCCGGGAGATAAAATTGCCTTGAAGATTTTGCGTAACGGAGAGGAAATAACCCTTGAAGCGACTTTGGCCGAAAGGCCTTCGTAGCCGTTGACAGGGTATTTTATATTTGATATAAATAAAACATCATGAAAATAATAATCAGCCAAAACTTTTTCTATTTTACTTTCTTCCAGAGAGAGGTTTGTTTTGGTGAATTAAAAAGATAAAAATAAAAAGAAAAACTAGTTAATCAAAACAAGCCCCTCTCGTCGAGGGACTTTTGTTTTTTCCAGCTCTTTAAAATTCCAACTCAACGGAGGAGACGATGATTATCAGAATGACGAAACAGGCCAATATATTGATGGCTGAGCACATTGCTACAACCTTTCAAAAAAAAGGTTTTGATGTTCATGTAAAAAACGGCGACGGAAGGTTTGTTATCGCTGTTTTAGGCCAGGGGGCTGATCAGATTGATTATTTGGCCACCAGATCTCTTGCCGGAATAGACAGGATAGAAAAAAACAATGATCTGTTTTTTTCACACCATCAGGAATTTTTAGAAGCCTGGCAGTTTTTTGCCTCGAGGTAGAAGCCACATCCAAGCGGTTTAGTTTTGCTAAGCCGCCTTTTTTTATCCGCAGCAAACAAAAAAGCGGACTCTCAAATTGAGAAATCCGCGTTGAGTTTCAACCGCGAAAGGCTTTCTTGCCGCGGCTTACCACTTGTGCCCGCACGCATTGCAGACACGAATGATGCGATCCTTGCGGATATCTGCAATCTTATGGTTTTCGCTTCTGCAGCTCGGGCAGTAGATATTGCCCTTTGCCGCCGCTTTGCAGAGGCC
>CAYVRE010000023.1:0-8506 GCA_964453095.1 uncultured Candidatus Saccharibacteria bacterium | reverse complement strand
TGTCCAAATCAGACGACCCCAAAAGCTTTATTTCTCTTTTCGATACCCCGGAAGACATACAAAAAAAAATATCGGCGGCGCAAACTGACTCAGGCAAAGATATAATTTACAATGTTACCAAAAAGCCGGGCATCTCCAACCTTTTAACAATTTATAGTTTGTTAACTGATAAAACAACGCAGGAAATTGAAAAACAATTTAAGGGCAAAGGTTACGGCGACTTCAAAAAGTCATTGGCCAAGGTTCTCATAAATTATCTGGAGCCATTCCGGAGAAAACAAAAAGAACTGAAGACCAGAGATGTTTATGTAAAAGAAATATTGAACAACGGAGCTTCGCGAGCTAAAATTATAGCCGAAACAACAATGCAGGAGGTGCGAAGCAAAATGGGCATTGCATAGATTATAAGCAAAAAGCGCCCTGATAGGGCGCTTTTTTATTTTATGTCCACACCATTACCAATAATGGCTGCAGCTGCAATTGAAGTCATCATAAGAACTTCCGCTTTTCCCATCGGAATCGAAACAAAGCCATTGGTCAAGGGGAGGTTCTCCTGCGGGATATTCAAAAACTACATACCACTTCCCATCGCAAGTTGGAGAGCTAGAGTCATTACAGATAAATTGTTCAGGATTTGATCCAGGAATAAGCCCAATTATGGAATCAGTTATTTTCTTAAATTCTGGATCATTAGTGCAGATATTATCATAACTATTATTTTTTATGTAAAAAATTGACGCCTCTTCATAAAGTTGACGCGCTTCGACCTTTATGACCGCGTCTTTTGCTTTAGCTATATACTGCATCACATTAGTCGTCACAATTGCAGCCAGCACGGCTATAATGGCTATAACTACGATCAGCTCTATTATTGTAAAACCTCTTCTGTTTTGCATACTTTTCTATTTAATAATATTTGTCAATTCTTTTTGTTTTTCTTCGTACAATTCTTTTGTGTCGGCTTCAATGGTCAGGCGCAATAATGGTTCTGTATTTGACCCCCTAACATTGAACCACCAATCTTTATAGGTAACAGTTATGCCGTCCAAAAAATCTTGCGCGCCATCCGCATATTTTTGTTTTATTTTTTCAATTATTTCTTCTTTGTTTGCAACTTTAAAATTAATTTCTTGCGGTTTGTAATATGGCGAAAGTTCTTTTGCCATTTCCGAAATTTTTCTATTATCCTTTGATATAATTTGCAATAAAGTTAAAAACGCAATCATGCCGGAATCAGAATAAAAATTGTCTTTAAAACAGTAGTGGCCAGTTAATTCTCCGCCCATTATGCCATTGTTTTCTATCAGCCCTTGCTGGACGTAAATAAAACCAACCTTTGTCCTGATGGGCTTGCCTCCCCACTTTGCAACAAATTCCGGTATTGCTTTTGAACATGTTGCGTGGCGGACAATGGCCATGCCAGGATTTTTTTGTAAAAAATATTTTGCCAGAAATAAAATAGTAACATCCGAAGGCACCAATGTCCCGTTTTCATCAACCAAAAATACTCTGTCCGCGTCCCCATCAAAAATAAAACCAAAATCCGCCTTTTGTTTTTTTATTTCTGCGCCAATTTGATCTGTGGACCCTTCAATAAAAGGATTTGGACTGTGGTTTGGAAAATTTCCATCTGGCTCAAAATTCAATGAAATAATTTCAACCGGCAGCTTATCTTTTATTTTTTCTATGGCAAGCCCGGCAACTCCGTTTGAGGCGTCAACAACAATTTTCATTGGAACAATTTCCGCTAGATCAACGAAGTTTAAAACATGGTTTAAATAATCGTGCCAAATATCTTTTTTCTCTATTCCTGCGCCATCGCTAGTTTCAAATTTTTCCTCTTTTATTGACGGCAATAAATCTCTCCCGCTCAAAACCCTTATGTTTTTTCCATCCTTTTTCACTATTTTAAACCCGCCATATTCTTTGGGGTTATGGCTTGCTGTTATCATGATTCCAGCGTCAAAATCATACGTTCCTACGCTAAAATAAAGGCACTCTGTGGGTACTTGGCCAATGTCATATACTTGGCCGTTTTCAGACAAAATGCCCCTTGCAAGGCCTTTGAACAGCGCGGGGCATGATAATCTCGCATCATGTCCAACGGTCACCCTTTTGGCGCCTGTCTGCCTCACAAAAGCCCTTCCAATCTCAAAGGCCGCCTGCTCGTTTAATTCCGAAGGAAAAATTCCCCTGATATCGTAAGATTTAAAAATTGTTTGATTAACCATGATGGCCTTGCAATTTGCTATAATTTATTATAGTATTATAACATAATTTAGTAAATCCTTTTATCATGAAAACATACGAACTGACATACATCGTCTCCCCTGAATTAATCTCAGAGGAAGCCGAGACAAAAGCCAAGGAAATTGAGACCCTGATACAAGGCAGGGAAGGAACGGTTTCAAGACAAAATACCCCTATGGCCAAAACACTGGCTTACCCAATTAAAAAACAGGCCTCCGGCTATCTCGGTGTTTTAGAGTTTCAATTGGAGCCGGAAAAATTAAGCGAGATGGAAAAAATCTTGAAAAAGGATGAAAGAATCGTGCGCCATATGATCGTGATAAAAAACCCTCCCAAGCTAAGGAAAATAAGGGGGTCAAAAACAAAAATCCCATCTGTCTTCGGAATAAAGACCATGCCGGAGAAAACAGAAGAAAAACCTGTACCGGAGGCTTCTGACGCCAAGGCAGAAAAGACCGATAAAAAGGTCGAACTAAAAGATATAGAACAAAAATTAGACGAAATATTAGGAGAATAATATGAACCTCAATAAAATATTTGTTCTAGGAAATGTCACCCGCGACCCCGAAGTGCGCGCACTGCCATCGGGCCAGCAGGTAACAAGCTTCGGCCTGGCGACAAACAGATTTTACACAGACGGCACCGGACAAAAAAAGCAGGATACAGAGTTCCATAATGTTGTCTGTTTCGGCAAGCTGGCTGATATAAGCTCGAGATATTTGAACAAAGGATCTTTAGTGTTGATTGAGGGAAGAATAAAAACAAGAAACTGGGTCAATTCCCAGGGAACAAAACAATACAGGACAGAAGTTATTGCCGAGACAATGCAATTAGGGCCTAGGGGCAGCGGAGGGGCATCCTCCGGATCCGGTTCCAGCTATGGAAAATCCTTTCCAAGCCAGGCTCCGGAAGGAGACCCAAAGGGCGCTACACAGGAGGAAATCCCCATAATTGAAGAAAACTACACTCCCCCATCCACAGACAGCGAAGTGGAAACCCCCAGCGCAGGAACCCAAAAGGTATCCTTTGAAGGCGATGCCTCAGATGAAATAGATGTCCGCGACATTCCTTTTTAAAATTATAAACATACTATGTGTTATTTGTGCCAAAAAAACATTGACGAGATAGATTTTAAGAACACAGAGCAGCTTATGCGCTATGTGTCTGGTTTTTATAAAATAAAACCGAGAAAGAAAACCGGGCTCTGTTCAAAGCACCAGAAAAAGATTGCAACATCAATCAAGCGCGCCAGGCAGATGGGTTTGATAGCCTATACCCCGAAGTAGGAAAAAAAACAGCCCTCTCGGGCTGTTTTTTAGTTGCTTGTTATTTTTCCTCTTCGGCCAGCGCTGTCTGTTTTATCTTTTTCATGGCGTCCGGATGTTCTTTAAGATATTGCTTGGCCGCCTCTGTGCCCTGGCCGATCTTCTCTCCTTCAAGAGTAAAAAAGCTTCCTGATTGTTTTATTAGCCCCGAAAGCAAACCGGCTCTTAAAGCATCTCCTGACTTGGAAATGCCTTCGTTGTAATAAATATCAAATTCAGCTGTTCTGAATGGAGCTGCTACCTTATTCTTCACCACCTTGGCTTTCACTCGGTTGCCAATAATTTCATCTCCTGATTTTATCTGGGCGGTTCTGGTTAAGTTAATTCTCACAGAAGCGTAGAACTTCAATGCCAATCCGCCGGGGGTTGTCTCGGGATTGCCGAAAACCATTCCGATTTTCATTCTTGTCTGGTTGAGAAAAATAACCATTGTGTTTGTTTTAGCCACTATGCTGGAAAGCTTTCTGCAGGCCTGGCTCATAAGACGCGCCTGGAGCCCCATATGCTGGTCTCCTATCTCCCCCTCTATTTCAACTCTGGGAGTTAAAGCGGCTACGGAGTCAATAACTATCACATCAACTTTTTCTGATTTTACCAGTGTTTCAACTATTTGCAGTGCCTGTTCTCCGGAGTCGGGCTGGGATATCAAAAGGTTATCTATGTTCACCCCGATTCTTTTGGCATAATCCGGATCCATGGCATGCTCTGCGTCAATAAAGGCGCCCACGCCTCCTTTCTTCTGGGCTTCGGCCAATATGTGCAACGACAACGTAGTTTTACCCGAACTTTCTGTTCCATATATTTCTATTATTCTTCCTCGAGGCATACCCCCGACACCTAAGGCCAAATCCATGGCGATAGAGCCAGTTGGTATTACGTCAACATCAACAGCAGAAACCTCTCTAAGATTCATAATAGCGCCCTCTCCAAAGCGCTCTTTTATTTCATTGACTACGTTGTTTATAGCCTTGGTTTGTTTCTCTTTTTCCCCTTCTTCTTTTTTTGTTTTTTCTTTTACCATAATCACAAATTATTTTACTTGAATCCTATTTGTTTTTTAGGCTTGATTTTATCGTCCAACAGAAATCCCATCATATCAAAAATTTCTTTTATTTTTCCGTCATATTTTCTTTCCATCTCAATCATTTTTCTTTGTAGAGCTTCGTTTGTCGCCAAAAGCTCGCGTATTTTTACAAAAGTTCGTATAATTTGGATGTTCACATTTATTGCTCTATCGCTATTCAAAACACTGGCAAGCATTGCAACGCCTTGTACCGCCTCTTCCTTTTGATATCACAATTTGTGACATCAAAGATTTCATTTCATTCTTATCAAGCTGAAACATAAAATCTGACGGAAATCTTTTTATGTTTCTTCTCACTGCCTGATTAAAAACTGTAGTTTTTACCCTATAAAGTACGGCCAAATCGCGGTCTAACATAACCTTCTTATTTCGGATAATATAAATTTTACCTGCTATTCTTTCGCTTGGAATTATGATTAAATCTTGCGCCATATTTTTGCAAGGTCACAATTTGTGACCTCCAATTTTTTAAACTTTTTGCCAACCGTCTTCCCGCGGGGACTGCTCCGATTCATCGGGACTGGGGCCAGACATTTCAGCAGTAAAATCGGCTTTCTCGGCATAAACTTCTCTCGGCTTGGCTCCGTCAGCCGGGCTTACAAGCCCTTTTTCTTCAAGCATATCAATCAGCCGGGCTGCCCTGGAATATCCGATTCTCAAACGCCTCTGCAAAAAGGAGGCAGAAGCTTTTTTAGTTTCCAAGACAATCTTTTTAACTTCTCCGAACAGCGGATCATCATCGCCGAAAAACATTTCGCCACCACCGGCACTGCCTTCTTTCGCATCTGTATGGTCCAGGGCTTCTTTAAGATTTTCCACCAGCACAGATTGAGGCTCCTGCACATTTTTATCCTGCTCGATAATAAAGTCAGCCACTTTCTTGACTTCTTTCTCTGAAATATACGGGCCCTGAATTCTGCTGATTTTTGCTGATTTAGCTGACGAGAATAACATGTCTCCGGCGCCCAACAGCTTTTCAGCCCCTGCTGTGTCAATTACTGTTCTTGAATCAACCTGAGAAGAAACCTGAAATGTAATCCTGGTCGGCACATTAGCCTTGATCAAGCCGGTAATAACCTCCACTGACGGCCTCTGTGTTGCTAATACCAAATGAATTCCGGTTGCTCTGGCCATTTGAGCCAGACGCACCACGCCTGCTTCAATTTCCCTGCCTTTGGCTGCCATCAAATCGGCCAGCTCGTCAACTACGAAAACAATATATGGAAGCTGGGCTCCCGAAGCAATAACTGATTTATTCTGGTTATAGGAGGCAAGGTTTCTGGCCGGCACCTCTGAAAATACTTCAAAACGCCTTTCCATTTCCCTGGTAAGCCACTGCAAAGCATTGATTGTCTTAGTAGCATCATAAATCACCGGGCACAAAAGATGCGGGATATCGTTATAGTGCTGGAATTCAACTCTCTTCGGGTCAACCATAATCAGCCTTAATGTCTCAGGGGTGCATTTGTATAACAAGCTTAAAATTAAAGTATTTAAAAATATAGTCTTGCCCGTTCCTGTGGCGCCGGCTACCATCAGGTGCGGGCCTTCCGTAATGTCTGTATAGACCGGAGCTCCTGATACATCTCTTCCTAAAGCCACCATTAGCGGGCTGGCTGCATTTTGAAATGATGTCTGCGCCATTAAATTTCTTAAAGTAACTACTGACCTGACTTTGTTGGGCACCTCAATCCCTACCAGAGATTTTCCCGGAATCGGAGCTTCGATTCTAATCGGGTGGGCTGCCAAGGCCAGAGCCAGATTATTTGACAGCGTTGTAATTTTTGAAAGCTTGACTCCTTCGGCCGGCTTAAAAGCATACTGGGTTACGGTCGGACCGACATTAACCTCAGCCATTTCAACCGGTATGCCGAAGTTCTCCAGCGTGCTTTTTATTATCATCGAGTTCTCTTTGATGTTGCCGGAAGTCGGAGCTGCTTCATTTTTATTCAATAAATCCAGCGGAGGCAGAACATAACTGCCCTTATTGGCCGCCGATTTTTTAATTTCCGCCTTTTCCGGCTCATCATTGCCTTTCTTAAACAAAGTTATTCTCGACGGCGCCGGCTTTGCCTTTTCCGGCTCAACACCCTTAATTTTCAAATTCTCCTGCTCCTGTCTGTTGACTGCAAAAGTCGGACCCTCTTCTTTTTCTCTTTTGGGAAGTTCCGACCAGATAAACTGCAAAAAGATAAACAGGCCTATCAGCAAGACTGCTCCAAATATGATATTGGCAACCAAAAGCCCGAAAAGGCCTACAAACAATTTAGCCAGCAGAAATCCTGCCCATCCCCCGCTCATCAAGCTCAAATCCCTGGCAGCTAATATGCCGGCCACTCCGACAACGGAAACAACTATTGCCAGAAGCATAGCTAAGTTTTTTCCCTTCTTGCGGGATTTCAAGAAAATCAGTCCGGCCACAAGCAAAAACAAAGGCAGGGTATAAAATGCCCGGCCTATCAAAAAATTAGAAACATTTGCAAAAACACGTCCGGCTGAACCCGCCTTGTCAAAATAGGGAAAAGATAAAACAATAATAATCGCCAGCAAAAACATCAGGATGGCTTTTATCCACCTTCTGGCCCAGGAACTTAAAAGAGAGTCCTTGGGCTTGTCACGGCCGTTCTTTCCGTTCCCATTTTTATAGTTATCTTTTTTCGCCATAAGTTTACGTAGCGTAGCGATATAATTATTTTATTGTACTCTCTTTAATATATTCTTCAAGTCAACTTTTACACAATAAAAAACCAAGCGATATCGCTTGGTTTTTTATCCTCTTTTAGTCTTTTTCTTCTTCTTTCGGGATAAATCCGGTGCCGACAGGGATCAGCTTTCCGATAATTACATTTTCTTTTAATCCGCGCAGCTTGTCTTCCTTGCCTTCAAGGGCTGCCTTGATAAGCACCCTGGAAGTCTGCTGGAAGGATGCGGCTGAAAGGAATGATTCTGAGTTTAAAGAAACCTCTGAAATGCCGAGTAATATCTGCGCTCCGATTGGCGGTTCCTTCTTGGCTTTTTTCAGGCGCTCGACTTCTTCGTTAAAGATTACCTTCTCCACCACCTCGCCTCTTATCCAGGCGCTGTCTCCCTCTTCTTTTATTCTTATCCTGGAAAACATCTTCTGTATTATAATCTCAACGTGTTTGTCGTGGATATCAACGCCCTGAGAAGAATAAATTCTCTGCACTTCTTTAAGAATATATTTCTGCGCTTCTTCCAGTCCGGCTGATTTATACAATTTCTTCAGATCCAGGCTTCCTCCGCATAACGGCTGGTTTTCCTTAACCTCCTGGCCTTTTTCCACCAGAAGAGCAATTCTTCCCGGAATCTTGTATTCGAGCACATCTTTTTTAGAAGATGTCTTATTGGATGATTGAATTTTAATAATCCTCTTTTCTTCGTCTATCTCCATCACCCTGCCTTCAGTCAGAGACATTATGGCTTCTCCCTTAGGAAGCCTTGATTCAAAGATTTCTTCAATCCTAGGCAAACCCTGTGTTATATCCCCGGCTCCCACAATACCTCCCAAGTGGTGGGTTCTCAATGTAAGCTGGGTGCCCGGCTCTCCAATTGCCTGAGCTGCCACAATGCCCACTGCTTCTCCTAATTTTACCAGATGATTTCTGCCTAAATCCCAGCCATAGCATTTTTGGCAAACACCTTGATTGCTCTTGCAGGATAAAGGCGAATGGACAGCAACCTTTTCTATGTCCTCTTCTTTTGAAATCTCGTATGCTGTTTTCCAATCAATCAACTGTCCTTCTATGACAACGATATGCTTAGCCGTTGTCGCTGCCTCGGCATCTGTCCTTCCTACTATTATGAAAACTTAATCCTGTTCAATTTC
>CAYVRE010000022.1:0-9127 GCA_964453095.1 uncultured Candidatus Saccharibacteria bacterium | reverse complement strand
GAGAGCACTTCATTGACATTGAAGGGGTCACAGGTTCAAACCCTGTATCGCCCACATGGATATAAAAATAATCTATGAGGACAATGATGTTTTGGTTGTAGACAAGCCGGCAGGAATCGTTGTTTTTCCTGAAGGCCAGACAAAGGAAAATACGCTGATTGACGAACTTATCAGAAAATACCCTGAATTAAAAAATGCAGGCGAAGCTCCGCGCTATGGAATCGTGCATCGCTTAGACAAAGACACTTCCGGCCTCTTACTGGTGGCAAAGAGCAATGAATCCTTGATTTTTCTGCAAAAACAGTTTATAACTAGAGAGGTAGAAAAGAAATATCTTACTTTGGTTGTCGGAAGCATAAAAGAGGATAAAGGCGAGATCAAAACATTAATCGGCCGGGCGCCGGGAGATAAAAGAAAACAAAAAGCATATTTGCCCGATGACCCTGATTCAGAAGGAAAGAGAGAAGCAATTACAGAGTATAAGGTTTTGAAGAGATTTTCCGCCCAAGGCGGATCCGCCTCAGGCGGAAAAGATTACACGCTCTTAGAAGTTGAGATAAAGACAGGCAGACGCCACCAGATAAGGTGTCATTTTTCATATTTACATCACCCCATTGCAGGAGATAAAATGTACGGCTTCAAAAACTCGCCTGCGCCCGAAGGATTAACCAGGCAATTTCTTCATGCGGCATATATCAAAGTCCAATTGCCAGATGGAGAAACCAAAGAGTTTAAATCAGAATTGCCGGAGGAATTAAATAAAATAATAAATAATTTAGAGAAAGAATAACATGACTACATTATTGGAACAATTTAATAAAGAGCAAATAAAAAGCTTGCCTGACATCAGGCCAGGCGATACAATTAAAGTACACCAGAAGATTAAAGAAGGAAATAAAGAAAGAATCCAAATCTTCGAAGGAGTTATAATCGCTAAAAAACACGGCAAAGGGATTTCAGCCACAATCACCGTGAGAAAAGTTGTTGAGGGAATCGGCGTGGAAAGGGTTTTCCCGATACACTCGCCGTCAATCGCCAAGATAGAGATTATTAAGCACAGCAAGGTAAGAAGGTCCAAACTCTATTATCTGAGAACCGCCAAAGGAAAGAAGGCCAAGCTTAAAAGAAAGGACCTTGCCGTAGCTATTGCTCCGGAAGAACCAGCAGAGGAACCGGCTGCAGAAGAAGCGCCTGCTGAGATAAAGGCAGAAGAGACACCTGCATAAAATGCGGACGTGGCGAAATGGCAGACGCACTACCTTGAGGTGGTAGCGCCGCAAGGCATGTGGGTTCGACTCCCACCGTCCGCACATTGGGCGCTTAGCTCAGTTGGTAGAGCATCTCATTTACACTGAGAGGGTCATAGGTTCGAGTCCTATAGCGCCCACAAAAAGATTTTTACGAGCCGGAGTAGCTCATGTAGTAGAGCGCAATTCTGAAAAAATTGAGGTAACCAGTGCAAGTCTGGTCTCCGGCACAATTGTGCACATTGACCCGTTATTAGACAATGGTATAATAAAGGAAAAGATACTATCTATTGTCTATATGACAAAAAAAGAAACTGCTATACATTTAAGGGAAAAAGGTAAAACTTGCGGAGAAATAACATCAATTTTGGATGTACCTAAAAGCACTATTTGGTGTTGGATTAAAGATCTATCCCTGTCAAAAGAAATAAAAAAACAGATTTTAGACAAAACTCGCGAAAAGTGCAGAAAAAATATTTTGGCATATAATAAAAATGTCAGACCAGTAGAAGCTGCAAAAATAAGAGATGCATGGACTGAAAAGGCGCGAAAAGAAATAATGGTCATATCAGATAAAAACCTGAAATTGATTGGCGCTGCAATATATTGGGCCGAAGGTAATACTAAAAATAGAAACCGGATACAATTTAGCAACTCAAATCCTTTGTTGGTAAAAGTAGCTATTAAATTTTTCAGAGAAATTTGTAAGGTTAAAGATGACAGAATTTGTGCAAGAGTGCACATCTATCCCGGATTAGATTACAAAAAAACGCTAAATTTTTGGTCGCGGATTACAAACTTGCCGAAGGGAAGATTTTATACGCCACAAATTCAAATAAGCAGAGCAAGTAAAAGAGTAATGGCGAGAAACACGCTTCCCCATGGAACGCTTCATCTAACGATATGCAGCACAGAATTATCTAGTATTGTTAAAGGATGGATACAAGGAATTTCAGAAAAAATATAAATAATGCGGGTGTAGCACAATGGTAGTGCATCTGGTTGCCAATCAGAGTACGTGGGTCCGATTCCCATCACCCGCTCCAAAATCTAAGCAAAAAAGAGGCCTTGACAGGTTCTCTTTTTTTGTGTCATAACTATTGACAAGGGTCCCCTATTATGCTAATATATATGTATACTCCTGCGAAGGAGTTTTTTATTAAAATTATTATGATTATACTCAAAAACAACTTAATATTTACAGGTGCTATTGTCGGCTTATGCCTTTTGGGGATAATCATGCCTCAGATAACCAATGCCGACTTAAATAACACCTATTGTCTGATTGCCATCAACGGCAAGGCAGGTACAAACGAATCTGCCCAAACAGCTGTTAAAAAGATAAAGGTTGTAATCACTGCTTATTCAAGCACCCCCGAAGAGACAGACGATACCCCTTTTATTACTGCCTCCGGAAAGAATGTAAGGGACGGCATAATCGCCAACAACCTATTTCCTTTCGGAACTAAAGTAAGGATTCCGAGCATTTACGGAGATAAGATCTTCGTGGTGGAAGACAGAATGAACAGGAGAAAAAGCAACTATCATTTTGACATCTGGTTTCCAAGCAAGAATCTTGCTTTGAACTTCGGAGTCAAGACAGCTGAGATAGAAATTCTGCAAGACTAACTTAACATAACGAAAACAAAAACCCGCAATATTGCGGGTTTTTGTTTTATGTGCCCGAAGTGGGAGTCGAACCCACATGAGGAAAAACCTCATAGCATTTTAAGTGCTACGTGTATACCATTCCACCATTCGGGCAAAATTATGTAAATTTGAGGCACGGGCGGGAATTGCACCCACGTATACTTCTTTTGCAGAGAAGTGCCTTACTGCTTGGCTACCGTGCCATTTATAAATATCTTACCCTATTTTTCGTCTTTTTTCAATCTTTGCTGTCATCCTTTACCTTAGCCAGAAGCTCTTCAATCTTGCCGGCTTTGGCTATATCCTTATCTCTTACAAACTTTATTTTCGGTATCGGGCGCATTCTAAGCGTCCTGTTGATTTTGCACTGCACATCATAAACCGACTTATTCAGCGCCCGTATAATCGGATCTGCTTTTATATCCGGAAAAACAGAAATATATACCTTGGCTTCGATCAAATTGGCTGTTGTATCAACTCTTGTCAAAGTAACTAAAATCTCCGGCGAAAAAGCAAAATCCCTTAAAAGAATCTTACCTATCTCGTGCTCTAAAAGTGAATTAACTTTTTCTATTCTATTGTTCATCTTACAGCTCGCCTTTTTTTCTTTCTTCCGTGTATGCCGCTAATATATCTCCTTTTTCAATTTTTACATTGCCTTCAAATAATATTCCTGCCTCGTCGCCCTTGCTAAGTTTGTCTATATCTTTCTTGTCGCGCTGAAGGTTGATTATTCTACCTGAGCCGATTCTTTGCTCGGCTCTGAAAACTTCCAGCTTTAATCCTTTTTTCAGCTCGCCTTCTGTTATTTTTCCTCCAACAATCTGCCTGTTCTTCTCTCCCCAAAATACCAGCAGTGTTTTCAGTTTGCCGATATCGTTGCGGATTATCTCCGGCTCCAGGGACTTCTCCAATCCCTGCCTTACATCCTGTATAAGCTCATAGATTATATCAAACGTCTTAACCCTTACTTTTCTTTCTCCGCCGGTCGGAAGGTTTTTCCTCATCAACTGGGTGACTGCCGGGCTTATTCCCACTCTGAAGCCGATAATGACGGCCCGGGACATTTCAGCCAGTTTGGCATCTGATTCATTAATATCTCCAACCTCGCTCTTTAAAATACGCAAAGTAACTTTGTCCTGCGGCAGATTTTTTAGCATAGCCTCGATGGCTTCCAAAGAACCGAAAACATCCCCCTTCAGTATTATATTAAACGCCTTTTTATTTGGGTCAGGATCAAGAACGGTTGAACCTATTTCTCTTTTGGGCTGTTCTTTCATCAGTTTTGCCATTGCCTCTTCCGCTGTCTTATAGCTCTTGAACTTTTCCCCCACTGCCGGAGTTTTCTCAAAACCCAAAATAATCACTGGCTGGGAAGGGAGCGCTTTGTCAATTTCTTTCCCCTGAAAATCTCGCAGGCATTTTACTTTTGCCATGGCCAGGTCAGTGGCGATTATGCTTTTTTTCTCTAAAATACCTTTTTTGATTATAGCTGTGGCAATCGGTCCCTTGAACCCATCCAGATATGATTCAATGATCAAACCCTCGACGGGCGCTTCTGTTTCTGATTTTAAGTTCTGCATATCAGCGACAAGCAATATCATTTCCAGCAGTTCTTTGATTCCTGTCTTTTCTTTGGCCGAAACTTCGACCGACGGCAGGCTCCCGCCCATTGATTCCACAATCAAATCAATGGCTGCTAATTCCCTTTTTATCTTCTCCGGGTTGGCATTAGGCAAATCGATTTTATTTAGAACAACTATCGTCGGTATTTCCGCTCTTTTTATGGCCATGACCGCTTCTTTGGTCTGTGGCTGTACCGACTGGGCCGCATCGACAACCAACAAAGCGATATCAGCCACCTCGGCCCCTCTGGCCCGCATTGCAGAAAAAGCCTCGTGGCCGGGCGTATCAATAAATGTTATCTTCTTCCCATTCTCTTCGACTTCATAGGCTCCGATATGCTGGGTGATACCTCCTGATTCTCCGGCTGTTATCTTAAAATCCCTGATGGCTTCCAGAAGCGAAGACTTGCCATGGTCAACATGGCCCAAAACAACCGCCACCGGCGGTCTGTGCAATACATTTTCTTTTTTACTGGTTTTTTTACCTGTCATGTTATTTTTTAGACCTTATGGCTCTTTCTATGGCTTCCTTTTCCTCGTCTGATAAAAGGTGGTCTGACTTGCCGTCTCTTATGGCTTTGGCATATACTCTGTTGCCTTCCTTTACAAACAAACTGGAAATGACAAAACCGCTATTTTCGTTATCCAGCAAGGCGATGACAAAGCTCTGGTTTCCGCCCATTTCATTAAAAGGATTAAATCTTACAACCCCTGTCTTCTGTATGGTTTTTTCAGAAATGTTCTCCAATTTCTTAATCTTTGAAAAGGCTTCCTTCAATCTTTTTTCCAGCTCGTCGTTCTTTTCAGTCTGTGAAAGCAAAATTGACTTGAAATCCTTTATCTTGCCTTTTTCCAGAAGCCGGTCCAGCTTTTTATTAGTTTTATAGAAATACAAAAGTAAAAGCGCATTCAAAATTGTCAACACTATCGCCAATGATGCCGAACTAACTAAAAAGGCCGTTATTTTGTCCATAATGAGTTATCTTAAACTAAATTTGACAAAACTTCAATTGCTCTTGCTCAATAGGCTCCAGATGGCAGGATCTTCTCCGCCCAAAAGCCAGGCAGAAAATCCTCTGAGGCTATTGTCTGTTATAACCTCCAGCCTTGCTTCAAGGCTGTTTTTATCTTCAAACCAGATGGCATAGTTCTTATTGCCGTATGAATAAGTAAGCCATGACGCTCCTAATGTTTTATCAAATCCCATCCTATGCCTGAAATTAGCTGTTATATTGATAATATTGCTGAAAAGGCCGGAGCCTAATCTTTTTTTCGTATCCGTATTCCATTTCCAGTAATATAGCGGGACGCCCAAAGACAGCTTCTCTGCCGGTATCTTGTCCTTCACATAATTTAGCGTTTTATCAACAAAATTAAGAGATGCCACCGGTCCCTTTGATTCCGGGTCGTCATAAACCATCAGGGATATGAAATCTGTGGAAACAGCCAGCCGTTTGTAATCATAAACTCCGCTCCAGTTTTTAAAAGCATTGGTGTTTTCGTAATCAACGGACCTGGCTACCGCCACCACGCTCAGAATCAATCCTTTTTCCTTAAAAACCTTGTATGTCTTCTCAACAAAGGCGCTGTATAAATCCCTGTCCCGATAACCAATATTCTCAAAGTCAAACTGCCATCCGATATATCCATTTGTCAAAGCGCCTTTAGCCAGATAAGCTATAACCTTGTCCTGGGCTTTTTCCGACAGCAGTAAATTGTGCATTATACTCTGTTTAAAATTGGCGTTGGCAATAAGCGGCATCACTTTCAGGTTGTAATCCTTTATAGCCTTTTTTAGTTTTGGGCCAAATCCCCCGGATATGCTGAAATTAGAGTTGACAACGTGGTATTGGGGAGCCAGTATATCAATCTTCTGCCAATTCTTATTCAAACTAGCCACTCCTTTAACCGCATTGTATTTGGGCAGATAGAATATCTTTTCCATATCATATTCTGTCGCCAATGATTTCTGGGGCAATAAAAAGACAGCGAGAAGGCAAAAAAACAACAAATGATATGTCAGCAGCTTTTTCATGGCGGTGTATTCTTAAAATAGCTCGAACGGAATTCTGTCCTCGCCGCGCTTTGCGCGGCTCGGAATGGGCGGGCGGGCAAAATAAAAGGCGAGGTCGAGAACATTAACAATTTCAAGTTTTTCTTTGGCGGCAAATTCTCGTTCTTTCAAATTTAAATAAAAATGGGTGTTGAAAAAGTTTTCCAACACCCCATGTGGTCGATCAACTCCAAAACCTCTTCTCGTTTTCCTGCTCCTTCTCGTGAAGAGCGTGAAAAAGAGAAATTTCGAGCAGGTTCGCGAGATCAAGCAGGTAGATAAACACATCCGCCAACTCGCTCTCGAGCTTGGTGTATCTTTCCTGCTTGTCTTGATCCGTCTTGAGACCAAGATATTTGCGCATTGCTTTGGCAAGCTCGCCGACCTCCTCGACGAACAACAAGAGTGCATCTCGCGGCGTTTCCTTGTCGAATCCGCGACGCACCACCATGTCATGGATGTAGTGTTGGAGAGCGGCCACCGAGGAGCGTTCGTTGATGGACTTGAGAGGCGAACGACTGTCGAGTGCGTTTTTCACCTGTTCCGGTGTGGCAACACTACCGCAGAAGAACTTGAGGGTGGAATCAGCCACCAGTTCTTTGCAGAAGACTGGCTTGCCGAGTGCAACTGCCCACCCAAGCTCCATCTTCGATGAGTCGCCGATATACCCCTCGGGATCGTACAGATACAGCGCGTCCGCGGCAGTGATAGCGTCAAGGTGTCGCTGTTCCAAGGTCCGTGGGTCGCTGGTGTCGTCTGTTTCAAGAACAGCGAATTCCTCTCCAGGATTGATTACCTTCGACGCCTTAGGCGAAAGGATTTCCACGCCCAATGACTCAAATGCCTTCACCGTCTCGCTGATGCCCTCAAAAGAACGGCGGAACGATCCAGACACGACAATGCTTAATTTCTTGGCCATAATGTTTAGCTCCTTTCTTGATTGATTGTTGTCAAGGTTTACTATCGTCACCTTAACACGAAAGGATTATTTAATCAAGAGTTATTAAAAAAGTTATGAAAAAATTTCTGTTGTCCTTCATTGATAAATCCTTTTCGTTTTCGCCAAAAAATCCCTTCAAAATCCTTGCCGAAGCCGAGCCCCGCCTTTGGCGGGGCGAGGCAACAATCGCCCAAAATCCGAATTCTGAAAATTGGCGGAGGGGGTGAGATTCGAACTCACGATACCCTTGCGAGTAACGGTTTTCGAAACCGTCCCGTTAAACCACTCCGGCACCCCTCCGTATTTTTTATTCTACTATAATTCTGAAATTATGCTACCTAAAATGCGGCCTTCAGCCGCATCTTATATCTAAATAGTTAAATATTATTTATTTCCCGGATGATCTTCATTTCTCACTAAAACCTTATGCCAATCGTTAAAATCATATATGTCATGGGCGATAATGCCTCCAACTACTCCTATAAAAAACTGCGGGAGATAAAACCAGTCGATAATCCAGACAACCAACAAAACAATAGCGCCCATTATCCAGTGATGAAAATGTATTTTCCACTTTCCGCAATCAATAAATATCAAGTCTACTTTTCCTGACTCCACAAACACTTTGTGGTATAGCTTGCAGCCGATATATCCTAAAACCAGTCCGATTGTAAGCAAAAAAGAATAATAGAAGGTTGTGGCAAGCACTATGGCCGGTAATACTTTTTTAACGTTGCTCTTCTTACTAATATCTTCTGGCGTAGACATATATTAAGTTTATTTTATAACTTATGTCTATTTTATCATCAACCAGACCCCCTGTCCAGCTCCAGACCTCTTGACAACTCCCCGCCGAAAATGGCCTGCCTTCTGTGGATAAGTTTCGGGCCAAAACAGCCAGTCAGGGGTTTTCTATAATCTCTATATCCCCCTGTATCTTATCTGATATTTTTAAAGTGTCGTCTGCATACCAGGTATATGGAGAACTGGCTGACCCTGAAAAATATATCATGGCAGCCCTCCATTCCCCTTGTTTTGTTTTTGATTCAGCCCCGGATCCCGATAGATAAAAGCCGGCTGCCAGAAAGGCATCATAGGTATCCCATGGATCAGCTGCTTTGCCGGTGATTGCCTCAACCCGGCCTCTATACTGCATCCAGGTGGAGGGAATAAAATCTAATGGTCCCATAGCTCCTCCCCAACCGAAGCTCATCGGACAGGTAACTAGGGTCTTTAATGGATCCTTGCCTAATTCCTTGGTAATCTTCAAAAAATCCTGTATGTCTCTTTCCGGCTTCATAACTTTTGCCATTTTCTTGCTATCAACTAATCTTACCCCTTCTCCTGTTTTTAAATCAGTTAAATAGCACATATCAAACTTTTCCAAATTCATTTCTTCCTGGGATATGGCCAGCAGAAAGGCCGGCCGAATAGGTGTTTTTTGGCTTACATTTTTTACAATGTCTAAAGCATCTCCGAAGTTAAGCGGGTCTGTAGCTCCTATTAATTCAAACTTTTCGGATTTAATCTCTCCAGCCGTCGGAGTGATTATCCTAAATTTCTTTTTCAAGCTGATTATGCGGTTGTACGACTCTATGATTCTTTCCTTGTC
>CAYVRE010000021.1:0-10070 GCA_964453095.1 uncultured Candidatus Saccharibacteria bacterium | reverse complement strand
GAAGAGGCAAAAAATCAACTAATAGACTGTAAACTATGTTCAGTGGCTTGAACAAACAAAACTACTCCGAGCGGAGTAGTTTTTTGAGTCAAAATTAAACTTGACAATCGTTTTCTGACGGGTCGTGTTATCGTTTTGCCCACTGAGGCGATTTTCTGGCGCGCTTCAAGCCAAACTTCTTTCTTTCCCTCATTCTCGGATCTCTTGTCAGAAATCCGGCTTTTCTTAATCTCTTTCTGAGATTGTTATTAAAATCAACCAGCACTCTGGCAGTTCCGTGCCTGATGGCTTCTGCCTGGGCATGGCGGCCTCCTCCCTTTACCACCACCGTCACCCTGAATTTATCAAAGCATTTCATTTTTACCATTGAAGATGTTGCTGTCTGCTGGTCATCAACCAAGGGGAAATATTGCTGATAAGGCTTGCTATTAACTGAGAATTCCTTGTCGCCCCCGGTATAAAGGCGGACTCTTGCCACAGCTGTTTTTCTCCTGCCTATGGCCTCCAAATACCTTTCCGGCTTGCCGGCGTTTTCTTTTATGCTTTGCGCAATTTCCCGGGAAAGATCTTCGTCAGTCATATCCTCTCCGGCTATAGCTGCCACCGGCATCTCAAAAACAATCGGAGGTCTAACTTCTTCAACGGCTTCTTTCTTAATTTCCTCTTTGGGTTTTTTTATTGTTTTTGTTGCCATTTTAATCAAACTTTAATCTCTTTATTTGCTGGGCTCTTAACTTGTTCTTTGTAAGCATTCCCATTACTGCTGTGCGCAGAACTTCTTTAGGACCCCTTTTAATCAGAAACTCTTTTAATGTGGTTGTTTTCAAATTTCCCAGATATCCCGTGAAGCGGAAGTATTTCTTATTCTCCAGCTTGTTGCCGGTGAACTTCATCTTATCTATGTTTTTTACAAAAACAACATCCCCCATATCTTTATACGGCACGAAATCCGGCTTGTTCTTGCCTCTCAGCAAAACAGCCACTTCGACAGCCAATCTGCCCAGGGACTTTCCGGCTGCGTCCACTTTTTGTATTTTTCTCTCTATTTTTTCCATGCTATTTGATTAATTCGATTATAGCCATGCGGGCTCCGTCTGAATTGCGCCGTCCCAGTTTTGTAATCCTGGTGTATCCTCCGTTCCTTTCTTTGTATTTGGGAGCAATTTCATCAACCAGCTTTTTGACTATTGTTTTATCAAGACTGGAAGATAATATCCTGCGGTTGGCAACAGTTCCCTCTTTGGCGCGGGTTATCATTTTTTCCACGCGCGGCCTTATTTCTTTTGCCTTGGCCTCCGTGGTCTTCATTTTCTCGTGCAAAAAAAAGTTATTAGCTAATGATTTTAATAAAGCTTTCCTCGGTCCTATTTTCCTTGATAGTTTTCTGCCTTTGTTTAACTTTCTCATAGCTATTTCTTCTTGCTTTTCTTATCGGCTTTAGCCTTGGCCGGCTTCTTGCTCTTGGTTTTTGCCGGCTCCTCGGAATCTTTTACTTCGGCTTTTACGGCCTTGCCTTCAAATATTATATTAAAATGTTTTATCAAAACGTCGCAGGCTTCAAAGAAGGCTTCTTCCGGAGTAATTGTTCCGTCTGTCTCTATTTCCAAGCTCAATTTATCAAAGTCTGTCCTGTCGCCTACGCGCATGTTTTCAACGTGAAAATTGACATTTCTGATCGGGGTAAATATGGCATCAAGGGCAATAGCTCCTATTTCCGCTTTTTTTGTTTTTCTTTGGTCCTTCGGCTCGTAGCCTATGCCTTTTTCAACCAGCACCTCCATATCCAGTTCTGTTTTCTTGTCGGTTATAGTGGCGATGTGAGCTTCGGGGTTAACAAGCTTGGCCTGGGAAGGCACCTTGAAATCAGAACCCTTAACTTCTTTCTCCCCCTTTACTGAAAGCTGTATCTTCTGCGACTCTCCCTCATAAATCTTGAATCTCAAGTTCTTTATATTTAAAATTATCATAATAACATCTTCCAGAACTCCGGGCATTGTTGAAAACTCATGCGGGACTCCTTTAATCTTCACTTCTGTCACAGCGGCCCCCTGCAAAGACGACAATAAAACCCTTCTCAAAGAGTTTCCAATAGTAACCCCATATCCGGGATACAACCCTTCTATCTCAAAAACTGCCTGGTGCTTCTTCTTTTGTATTACTTTTGGCGGTAATGGAAGAGATATCATAGTTTTATCTTTTAATTTTTAATTTTTAACGTGAATAAAACTCGAATATTAATGAAATTTCTGCCGGAGGATTGACTTCGGCAAGGTTTGGCTCGCCGATGGCTTTGGCCTCAAACTTTTCCTTATCAAGAGTAAGCCAGGCCGGAACTTCTTTCCTCTTCAGTTGGACGGCTAATTCTTTGAAAGCTCCTTTTTGTTTTTTATGCGCTTTTACTGAAATCTCATTTCCTTTTTTAACTTCGTACGATGGAATATTAACCGGTTTTCCATTTATCAAAAAATATCCGTGCGAGACGAGCTGTCTTGCTTGCACCCTGGATTTGGCAAAACCCAGGCGGTAAATAACATTATCCAGTCGTTTTTCCAATCTTTTGATAAGCTCGTCTGATACGTTTTCAACCTTACCCATTTTTTCCAATGTTTCCTCCACGTATCTTTTAAACTGCCTTTCGGAAATCCCATACCATTTTTTCAATGTCTGTTTTTCTTCAAGCGATTTTTTATACTCAGACGGAGTTCCTCCCCTTCTTTTTTTCTGCGGTCCTGGAGCATAAGGTCTTTTAACCATTGCGCACTTAGGAGAAAAACATCTCTCTCCTTTCAGAAAGAGTTTCTGGCCTAAACGCCTGCATGTCTTACATTGATCGTATTGCATAAAATTTATTAAACTCGCCTTACTTTTTTAGGTTTGCACCCATTGTGCGGGACCGGAGTCACATCTTTGATGGAAACGACATTCAGCCCCTGGGCAACCAGCGATCTGACGGCTGCTTCGCGGCCGGCTCCGATTCCCCTTATCAAAACCTCCACCTTCTCAACGTTTAACTTTTTGCATATATTAGCTATAGCCTCGGCTACTCTGGATGCGGCAAATGAGGTGGCTTTTTTAGTGCCCTTAAAACCGACCGACCCGGCGCTCTTCCAGGCCAAAACCTGGCCTTTTAAATTAGCAAGGGTCAGTATCGTGTTGTTATACGAAGAAGAGACATAGATCCTGGCCTCGCGCACTCCGGCAATTGTTGTTTTTGCCTTGGCCTGCTTCTCAAGCTTTTCCTCGATTTTCTCCTTCTCCTTGATCAGCTCTTCTTGATTTGTTTCTATAATATGCTTTTTTCCCATAACTTATGTTTTATAATTATGAGCGAGGAAGAAATGAAAATAAATTTTCATTTCGACCGAGCGATTAATTACATAAATTGCTTTAACAATTTCTATGTGGGCGCTGCCGCCGGCTTGCGGCCGGAACCCATTGTTTTTCTTACATTTCCTCTAACTGTCCTGTTGTTAGTTTTAGTTCTCTGGCCTCTGACCGGCAATCCTTTGATATGACGGTGTCCTCTCCAGGCTCCGATATCTTTGAGCCGTTTGATGTTTATCATAATCTGCCTTCTCAAATCTCCTTCTATCTTATAATCCTTTTCGATAAGATCCTTCAGGTCATTAACTTCCTTAGCAGTCATATCTGAAGCCTTTTTATTTATATCAATTTCCAATTTCTGAAGAATCTTTTTACTCAAAGGCCGGCCTATCCCATAGATATATGTTAGAGCTATTTCTATTCTTTTGTTTTCTGGAATATTTACTCCTGCAATACGCGGCATAATATTGAAAAATTAATTAACCCTGTCTTTGTTTGTGTTTAGGATTCTTTTTGCAGATAACATAAATCCTACCCTGTCTTCTGACAAATTTGCAATCTTTGCATATCTTTTTAATTGATGGTCTTACTTTCATGTGTTATAAAAAAATGAAAAACCTAAAATTATTTAGATTTTTACTTTTAGACTCCTACTTCAAACGGTAAACAATCCTTCCTTTCTTTTCGTCGTAGGGAGTCATCTCCACTGAAACTTTATCGCCCGGCAAAATGGTGATTCTGTTCATGCGCATCTTACCGGAAAGAAAGCCCAAAATCTCCCTTCCGTCATCTAATATTATACGGAAAAAAGTGTTTGGTAAAGCCTCTGTCACCCTTCCTTGTGTTTTAATTACTTTTGTATTCTTATTATCTTGGTCGTTTTGGGACATTTGGCAATAATTGTATATATTAGCAAACTATGCGAAGATAGTCAACCCCTTATTCAAACTTCAGCTCGATTTTAACCGCCTTCTGGGATTTGGGGGATTTTGAGACCCAGAATGGCCACAAATTGACTTTTATCTTTGAAACCTGGCCGGCCAGCTTATCGCCGATAGTATCATTTATCTGGCTGCTATTTTTGTCTGTAAGCATCAGGGACAGGGAGTTTTTGTCGATACTTTGATAAACTCCCGCTGAAAATTCCAAGTTCAAAGTTGCTTTTCCCCCCTTAATATCAACGCTCCCGGCGCTATAGCTTATACTAAATGACTCATCCAGCATTGTCTTGGCATCAGGTATCTGAGAAACGATATAGTCTTTGGCAAATTTCTCTAAATCAGATTTTTTAAATGCCAGGGCGCTGGTTTTAGCGCTGGCTTCGTATGTAAAACTGGCAACCACTGTCCCGGATTTTGCCTTGCTCGAAGCGCTAACAACCACGGAAGAAAAAGCATTGTCTAATAATATATATTCAGAAGAAATCCTATCTCTTAAAGAGGACTCTGCTGCGGACAGAAGTTTTTCAGTTAAAATATTTTTGGCATTTTGAATATCATCGTCTGTAACTTTTTTTATCTTGCCTGCGAACCCGCCGCTCATTGCCTCGGTTGATTCTGCGTAAACACTGTAGTAGTAGGATGTGCCCGACAGCTTAGGAACCGAGAATGTGGCCGGCTTTATATTATACTCCTCGCCTCCCTCGGCTGCTTCCACCTTGACCTTGATGGACCCTGGTGTAACTTTGCTGCCGCTCTTCTTGCCTGCCGGTATCACAACCTTCTGCAAGGTCACAAAATATTTGCCCGAATCAGACAAAAAGTGCGTACCGGCTTTCAAAGTTACGGGTGCCGGCGGGCTGTACTTGTTATATATTGTAATGGTGCCTGTTGCCTTGCCTTCGTTGGATGCATTGCCGGTAGCCGGGAAGTCTTCAGACCCGGTTTTTTCCTCCTCGAAATACTGCGCCGGGATAACAGCTTTATCCAAGCTTACCGAAATGGCAGATTCTTCGGCTATTATTGTCTGCTCAAAACTCAGAACATCAACCACGGGCCATATCTCTATATCTGCCTTGGGAAGCTTAAAAAACAAATATACGGCTAGAATCAATACAAGCGCTCCGGCAGTCGCCGCAACCCATTTCCAGACAGATGCTGCTTCTTTTTTAGCGCGTCTGTGATGTTTTTTCTTGTCTTCTCCCAAAAACTCTTTGATCTGATTTTCAACCTTGCGTGCCACCTTGGGCGGTATGATGTCGTATATTTTTTTAGCCATCTTTGTTTTAATAAATAATATTTAATCTAATATCGCCTTTATTCTTCTGACTCCCGAAGAAGAACTTTCCTCTTTTTGTATTTTAAAATGCCTCAAGATTCCCGTTCTTTTAACATGGGGGCCTCCGCAGATTTCCCGGCTGACGATATGCTCTCCCTCACCGACAGTATATACTTTGACCTTTTCCCCGTACTTCGACTCAAAAACTCCCATAGCGTTTAATTCTCTGGCTTTTTCCAAAGTCATTTCTTCGAAGGAAACCGGCATATCTTTCTCTATTATATCATTTACAAAATTTTCCACATCTTTTATTTCTCCACTGGTCATCTTCTCCGTATGCGAAAAATCAAACCTTAGCCTATCCCCCGTTATATTGCTCCCCTTCTGCACAACATGCTCTCCCAGCACCTTTCTCAATCCGGCCAGCATCAAATGGGCTGCCGTATGCAATTTTGTCGTCTGCTCTGAATTATCAGCTAACCCGCCTTTGAACATACCGGCCGAGGCGGTTCTTGAAAGCTCCTGATGCTTTTCCAGTTCCTTTTGGAACTCCTCAACATCAACTGCAATCCCCTTTTCTTTGGCCAGCTCCTGCGTTATCTCAATGGGAAATCCGTAGGATTGATAAAGATTGAAGGCGTCTTTGCCTGATACAGTTTTTAATTTTCCGAATTCTTTCAATCCTTTTTCCAATGTTCTTTCAAACTTTTCCTCTTCTGTTTTAAACTGCTCTAAAATAAAATCCTTTTTGTTTTCAATTTCCGGGTAGAAACCGTTATAAATTTCTACAACTGTCGGATAAAGTTCAACAATAAAATCTTCTTTAAGCCCTAATTTCTTTCCATGTCTTATCGCTCTTCTGATTAATCTTCTTAAAATATACCCCCTGCCTAAATTAGACGGTTCAATTTCTGCTGCTAATAAAAAGGTGGCTGCTTTTATATGGTCTGCCACAATTCTTATAGATTTTTTATCTTCCGCGCTGCACGGATTATCTTTTTTGCAAATTTTGCCGGCTAGCTCCCTGATTTTTAAAGTAATCGGTTCAAATAAGTCTGTTTTACAAACTGTTTCTTTCCCATTTAAAACCGCCAGCGTTCTTTCTAATCCCATTCCAGTATCCACATTTTTTTGTTCTGCCGAAATATAATTCCCCTTCTCGTCTTTTACATACTGCATAAAAACATCATTCCAGATTTCAACCCAATTTTTATTGCTTATATCCTTTGCTGGCGCGCCTTCTCCTGTCCAATAAAACATTTCTGTATCTGGTCCGCATGGACCGGTTTTACCAGCCGGACCCCACCAATTATCTTTCTTTGGTAAAAAATAAATTCTATCTTTAGACACTCCCAATGATTCCCAAATTCCAGCCGACTCTAAATCTTTTGGCGCATCTTCGTCCCCGGCGAAACAGGTAACTGCCAATCTTTCCAAGGGAATATTCAATTCTTTTGTCAAAAATTCAAAACTCCATTTTATGGCTTCCTCTTTCCAGTAATCCCCCAGAGACCAATTCCCCAGCATTTCAAAAAAAGTTAAATGCGTGTCATCTCCCACTTCATCAATATCGCCGGTTCTTATGCATTTCTGTGAACTGGCTAATCTTTTTCCCAGAGGATGCTTTTCTCCTAATAAAAAGGGCACCAACGGATGCATGCCGGCCGTTGTGAATAAAACCGTGGGGTCATTCTCTGGAATCAAAGAAGCGCTGGGAATAATCTTATGCCCCTTCTCTTTAAAAAAGTTTAAAAATTTATCTCGTAGTTCTTCCGAGGTCATTATTCTATATTTTACACCAAAAAATAATTTCCCGCAACATTAAAAAACCGCCGTAATGGCGGTTAGCTTTACGTATATCTATCTGCCACCACAGTGGCGGCAAATGAATAGGGTTTTATTCTTGGCTCAAAGCCGTTGCTTTTTATCAGGCCCGTAACTTCTTTAACCATTTCTTTTGTCTTGCCTATCTCCCCCACATCAGCGTGGATATATTGGAATTGATATTTCAACCCGAGCTTGTTTTCTTTTTCTAAAACCTCCCTCAAAGATAAAGCCAACTCGCAAGATAAATATACTTCCTGCAATATTCTGTTCTTCCAGAAAACAAACTTCTTCAAAAAGTTATCATCGTAGTGCATTTTTTTGAGAAAGAACCTACCTCCGGCTCCTGTTCTCAAAACTACAATGGCAATGGGAAAAAACGGCTTGTCAGACGACGGAGAATCGCATCCCACCACAACTTCGTACTGATATTCCGGCAATTCCTGCATATATCCGAAAATCTCTGTTATCACCTGGTCTAAGCTTAAATTACCCTTGCTGGGGCTGAAGAAGTGTCCGTTGTTTAATATATCATTATCCATGATTATACCCTAAGCTGATTTCACAATTTTTACAAACTCTTCGTGATTGAGCGACACCCCTCCGACAAGAAGCCCATTGGCGCCGGCTTTTTTGATATATGCAGAGGAGTTCTCGCTTTTCACGCTCCCCCCATAAAGTATTCTTATCTTATCGGCAATTCCTCTGTTATATATTTCCACCAGCATTTTCCTTATAAACAATATTGAGCTCATTGTCTCATCCACCGAACAGTTATCCCCGGTCCCGATGGCCCAGACCGGCTCGTAGGCAATAGATATATATTTTGAGTCATCCCTGGTAACGCCTTTCAGTCCTTCTTTGATCTGCCTTTCCAAAACCTGGTATTTCTTTTCAGCGTCCCTCTCTTCGGCTGTCTCGCCGATGCAGAAAATAACTTTTAAGCCGGCTTGTAAGGCTTTCTTTGTCTTTTTATTGACCAGCTCATCTGTCTCATTAAAATACTTTCTGCGCTCGGAGTGCCCGATTATCACATATTCAATATCTAAATCCTTTAACATGGCAACGGAAACCTCTCCGGTAAAAGCGCCCTTCTCTTCAAAATATATATTCTGCGCTCCCAGCGCCAAGCCTTTTAACTCCGATAAATAAACAGAAGGCGGGCAGACAACAACCACGGCCTCTGTGTTTTTAACACCTTTTTTTATTCCTTCAAAAAGCGCCCTAACCTCTTTCAGGCTGGAGGGATTCATTTTCCAGTTGGCTATAATTAATGGTTTCATGTATTCATTTTAACACAAGAATTACTTTGTTAAAATTCTTGCGCCTTTTTTTGTGACAGCCATGGTGTGCTCGAAGTGAGCGGTTAAAGAGTTATCTCTGGTGGCATAGCCGTATCCGTCATCGGCCTTTCTCAAATGCCAGTCGCCCATTGTTACCATGGGCTCTATGCAGATCACCATGCCTTCTTTTAATTCTTCCCCCGCCTGTCTTTTGCCGAAGTTGGGTATCTTTGGATCTTCATGCACATTCTTCCCGATGCCGTGCCCGCACAAATCCCTCACCACTCCGAAGCCCTGGCCTTCAACAAACCTTTGTATGGTGTTGCCTATGTCTCCGACGCTGTTCCCGATTTTAACTTTTCTGATTGCCAAACGCAAAGCTTTTTTTGTAACATCGATCAGACGCTTGACTTCAAAGGAAACCTTGCCGATAGGAACCGTTACAGCCATATCGGAGTTATATCCCTTATATGAGACGCCCAGATCCAAACCGATAATATCCCCTTCTTTTAAAACATAATTTGAAGGATATCCGTGCACTATATTCTCATTAACCGAAGCGCACAAAGAATAAGGAAAGCCATTGTATCCCTTGAAAGCCGGCTTGGCTCCGTGTTTCAAAATAAGGGCCTCAGCGGCCCTGTCTAATTCCAAAGTGGTAATTCCCGGCTTGGCCATCTTCTCCAGTTCTTTCATCACCTCTGCCAGGATCTTCCCGCTCTCCCCCATTATTTTAATTTCCTCCTGTGTTTTTATAGTTATCATAAAATAACTATTTTATCGCTTCCACAATATCTTTGTGGACATCTGCCACAGATTGTTCTCCGTTGACTTTGCGCAGATGCAATCCCTGTTTTTTAATAACTTCCACCACGGGGTATGTCTGTTCTTTAAAAACTTCCAGACGCTTTTTAATCGTATCAGGATCATCCAACCCTTTTCTTTTAACCAAATCCGATCCGTCCAGCGGACATTTTGTCAGTTTCTCTGTTTCCGGGCTAAACAAAATCGAGTGACGGATCAGTCCGCAGATTCTTCTGTGGGAATTTCTGAAAGTTGTTGTTTCCGCTGTTATTTCCAGCATGACAAACCGTATATTCTCCAATCCATAAAGCTCTTCCAATAAAGGAATTTCTCTTTCGGCCTCGTAAACTGTTCTGGGAGATCCGGAAAAGATAATTGACTTGCCTTCTTTGGCCAACTCCCTTACTTTTTCCACCATTAAAAAAACGACGAAAGGCGGACTGTTTAATAATCCCTCCTCCCATCGCTTTTTTTCATCTTCAACTTTATATGTCTGGCCTTCTATCTCGAAAACCTTATCCGGACTTTCATTCTTAAAACAGGCTTCGATAACCTTGCTTGACTCAAAATGATAGTATCCCGTCTTATCAGACAAAATTTCAGCCTGGGTGCCCTTGC
>CAYVRE010000020.1:0-10765 GCA_964453095.1 uncultured Candidatus Saccharibacteria bacterium | reverse complement strand
CTTCTCTATTTCCTTCTCTATTTCCTTCTCTAAATTCTTGTCCTGCAATACCGCAAGGTCTTCCAAATCCTTTTCTATCTTTTCCACCGCCTCAATCTCCTCTTTTAATTCCGAAATCTCCTGCTGGACTTTTGCCGCCTCTTGGTTATTCTGCCAGAAATCCGGCTTCAAAACTTCCTCCTCTAATTTTTTCAATCTTTCTTTCTTCCCCGGAACATCAAAGACACTCCATCAGATGATGGAGCTGGCTTTTTAATTCCTCTATTTTGGCAAACTCTTTATCCATTGTTTTAATTTATCATATTTTTCAAAAAACAAAAAGGCCCCTTGGACCTTTATTAATCGCGCTTCTTCACATATATTTGCTGGACCTCTGTGTCCGGTGGTGGCTCTGTATCCACTGGCTTGTAATCCATATATGTACGCACTTGTCCCCTGCTGTCTTTTACCATAAGCTGGCTGGAACCTTCGAGGTTCGACACTACAAAACAGCAACTTAACGGAAGTTCTAAAAACTTCATATGCTAACCCTTTCATTTGAAAGAACAGTGATTATGCCAAGCCGCTTGCAAGAATCGGACTTGCGTCTACGGTTTACGAAACCGTTGCTTTACCACTAAGCTAAAGCGGCACGAACTAAGCGGGTAACGGGAATCGAACCCGTGTCATATCCTTGGGAAGGATATGTTCTACCATTGAACCATACCCGCGATTATCAGGCTATACTATAGCTTAAAATTTACCTTTTATCCAGTTCCACGATTGGCCGAGCCAGCCGAACCAAAAATTAGTGCTGAAAAAACTTTCTGTCGTTTGCTCTTCATCGGCTTTCTGTTCCGGCATTACAAAAGATACCACCGCCTCCCCTTCTTTTTGCATATCCAGTTCTTCCCTGGCAATCTTTTCAATGTATTCTTTGTCATCGGATTTAGATATTTGCTCTTTGAGAGATTCATTCCTTTCTTTTATCTCTTCGATCTGCTTATTGTAAGCATCGATCTGGTTGATAAGGCTCTGCCTTTTCTGATATATCTTAAAATCTGCGAAAATCAACGCCAAAACAAGAATCAGAATAAAAATCCCGCCGGTTTTAAACCAGAAATTGGCTGTGAAAAATTCGCTCTTTTGTTTTTTTCTGAAATCTGATACCATTATTTAATAACAATTATACTATGAGAATAAAACAAAAAGTAATTTTCAAAATTACCTGGATAGTATTGATAAGCATGGTGGCCTTAAGTATGGTTTTGTTTTTAGTCGCGCCCGTGCTTAGATAGAAACTTATATTTACGCTCCTACGGTATTTATCGCTGATTCATAAATGTTCAGAACTTTTTTTGCCTGCTCCGCATCTAATTTGTAGTCCGGATTATAAACAATGGAGTTTCTCACTTCGTGGGCTGACATTACTTCGCTCATAATCGGCGCTATCAGTTTGCCTGCATTTTTAACGGATTCTTCAAAATCTTTTCCTTCGTATCCCCTGTCTTCCATCACATTGGTCAAAAAATCATCTGCTTCGATTATAGCCAGCTTGTAGTCCGACTCAGCGCCGGATTCTATTCTTTTTTTAATTTTAGTCCAGTTCTTCGAAATCTCTCTCAAGCCGTAGGACTGCCAGGAAACGAATTCCGTAACGTCTTCCAAAAACTTATACTGCAGCCAGGAGGAGTTTATCATAAAATATATGACGGCTGCCAAAAAGAACATGGCAAAAGTCGCAAAGACCAGCTTTACAGGAAAAAGCATATCCTGTATTTGAGGAGAAGAAATAAAATAGATAAAATCCGTAATCCCTAAAAAGTTGTAGACGACTTCCCAGCTCATTATTTTATTATACCACTTTTTCCATTTCTTGCGCCACTGCCAGAATTTTGTTCTCCTGGAAATGGTTTCCTATCATCTGCAAACCAACCGGCAAATCCCCTATTTTCCCGGCGGGCATGGAAATAGCAGGCAGGCCTGCCAATTTTACAGAGACCGTGTAAACATCAACCAGATACATCGATAGCGGGTCGTCCGCCTTCTCTCCGATTTTGAATGCAGGGAAAGGAGAAACCGGACAAAAGATTAAATCAACTTTTTTAAAAGCTTCTTCAAAATCATTTCTGATTAATTGCCTTACTTCCTGAGCCTTTTTGTAATAGGCGTCATAATATCCTGAAGACAAGCTATAAGTACCCAGCATAATCCTTCTTTTGACTTCCGGTCCGAAACCATGGCCTTTGGTTTTTAAGTAGACATCAATCAATTTATCCGCTTTTTCTGACAACCCGTATTTTATTCCGTCAAATCTGGCTAAATTAGCCGATGCCTCAGAGGGCACAATGATATAATAGCAGGCTAAGGCAAACTCAGTATTGGGCAAACTGATTTCCACAATTTCAGCTCCGGCGTTCTCTGCTTTTTTGATGGCGCTCCTTATTATTTTTTCCACTTCCGGGTCTATGCCTTTGACAAAGTATTCTTTGGGCACTCCGATTTTTAATCCTTTAAGCCCGGCTGCCGAACCTTTAAAACTACGATTCACAGAGGTGGCATCCATTTTATCTTTTCCTGATATTGCTTCAAAAACAATCTTTGCGTCCTCGACATTTTTTGCCAAAGGGCCTATCTGGTCGAATGAAGATGCGTGAGCAATCAATCCATATCTTGAGACAGACCCATATGTCGGACATAACCCAACAATTCCGCAGAAAGAAGCCGGCAGGCGGATTGATCCGCCGGTATCTGAACCCAATGAATAACACGCCTCATTAGCAGCCACCGCCGCAGCAGATCCTGAAGAACTGCCGCCGGCCACTCTTGTTTTATCATGAGGATTTTTAGTAGGCCCAAAGGCAGAATTTTCTCCTGAGGCGCCCATAGTCAATTCATCTAAATTTGTTTTTCCCAGAATAACGCTACCCTGCTCTTTCAGTTTTTTGATAACCGTGGCGTCGTAGGGCGCAACATAGTTTTCCAAAATCTTTGAAGCAGCGGTGCATTTCTGGCCAGCCACTAAAATCGCATCTTTTATGGCGCAGGGCACGCCCGTAAGCAATCCGAATTCTCCGGAAGCAATTTTTTGATCGGCTGATTCTGCTTGCGCTAATGCCAAATCCTCAGTCACAGACAAAAAAGCATTTATGTCTTTATCGGTCTTTTTAATCTGCTCCAAATAGGCCTTGGTCAAATCAACAGAAGAAAACTCTTTGTTCTTCAGTCCTTTATGAGCCTGAGCGATTGTTAAATCTAAAATGCCCATTATAGAATGGTTTTTACTTTGATATAGTCGTCTTTTTTATCTGGAGCTGACGCAATCAATCCGCCGGCTAAGTCGTGGCTTGAAATTACTTCGTCTTTTCGGGTTGCGCTTAAATCCCCTTCTGCTCTTGCCAGTTTTCCCGGCTTAGGCGCTTTCTTCAGCAAATTGAAATAATCCAAGATTGCAGACATGTCTTTCTGCATCTTTTCTATCTCCTTTTCCGTGAGTTCCAGACGAGCCAGCTTGGCGATATGTTTTACCTCGTCTTTTGAAATCATTTTATTAAAAAGGCGCTTCGTCTTCTTCGTCTTTCGACATTACATCTGATAATGTTTGAATGTTCTCCAAGGCGATGCCGGCTCCACGCACCACCGAAGTAAGAGGATCGTCTATAATCTTGCAGGGAATCTTTGTCTCCTTGGCGATCAGCACATCGAGGCCCCTCAACAACGAACCTCCGCCGGATAAATAAATGCCGTCTGTCATCACATCAGCCAGCAATTCCGGCGGGGTTTCCTCAATAGTTGCTTTAATGGCCGCAATAATCTGTTTTACCGAACGGTCTAAAGCTCTTTGAACGTCATCATTAAAAATCACAACCTCTTCCGGCAAGCCCGTGACTAAATTCCGGCCGCGCATCGGCATATCCTTTTTTTCCTTCAAAGGCAGAGCGGACCCTATGTTTATCTTAATATTTTCAGCCGTCCTTTCCCCGATTAAAAGCTTATACTCTTTCTGGGCAAATTGAATAATATCATCATTTAATTTATCGCCGGCAACCCTCAAGCTTCTGAATGCCACTATGCCGCCCAGCGATATTACCGCCACCTCTGTTGTTCCACCCCCTATATCCACCACAAAGTTCCCGCCTGCCTCCTGGATGGGCAATTTAGCCCCTATGGCGGATGCCAAAGGCTCTTCAATCAAAAAGACTGTTCTGGCGCCTGCGTTTTTAGCAGCATCTCTGACTGCTTTCTTCTCCACTTCTGTAACTCCGCAGGGAATGCCAATAATCACCCGGGGAATATAGCCGAGACCGAATAGTTTTTTGCTGGAGGCGGCCGCTTTTTCAATAAAATATTTAAGCATCTGCTCGGTGATTTCGAAATCGGAAATAACCCCGTTAACCAATGGCCGTGTTGCCGAAATGTAGGCCGGCGTTCTCCCCACCATCTTTTTGGCTTCTTCGCCGATAGCCAAAACCTGTCCGGTTTTATTATTCACCGCCACCACCGATGGCTCGTTGATAATTATGCCCCTGTCTTTAACGTAAACCAAAGAATTAGCGGTGCCCAAATCCACTGCCATGTCTACTGATAAAAATGAAAATATTTTATTTAACATGAAATAGTTTTATCAGCTGGCTGATTTTTACCAGCTTGGCCGAACTGCCGGCCCTTTCTTTTATCTCAACGGAATTCTTGGCCAATGTCTTTTCCGATACCACCACCCTGTAAGGGATGCCGATCAAGTCAGCTTCCGCGAATCTTTCTCCAACTGTTTTGGACTGCCTATCGTCATATAGTACCTCTATTTTTTCTTTCTGTAAAATTGCGTAGAGCTTTTCAGCGGCTGTCTTTAATTTTTTATTGTCCTCAATAGCTATCAAATGGACTAAGAACGGAGCAACTGATTTCGGCCATATAATCCCCTTGTCATCGTGGCTTACCTCGACGATGGCGCCCAATGTCCTGCTGATGCCCAGCCCGAAGCATCCCATAAGCACGGGCTTTTCTGAGCCGTCTTTATCCTTGAACTTCAAATCAAACGGCAAGGAATATTTCGTTCCCAGCTTAAAGATGTTTCCAACCTCGACTGCCTTTTTCTCTTCGAAATCCCCCTTCTTGCAGTTGGGGCATTCTGAATTATCCTCTTTTTTCATTTCTTTATTAATGGAAAAATTGCATTTTTTGCATATGCAGATCGTATCCTCTCCCGCATCTGTCACGGTTTGGAACTCAAAGGAATATTTTGAAAAGCTTCCGCCGGAGGCTAATGCTTCATAGGTCTGCCTGCTTAATCCTAAAGTCTTAAAAATGTTCTTGTAAGCTTTGGCCACCTTGGAAAAATACGCATCCAAATCTTCCTGATTGGAATGGAAAGAATAGAGATCCTTCATTAAAAATTCTCTTGTCCTGAGAATGCCTGATTTGGCTCTTAATTCATTTCTGAACTTTGTTTGTATCTGAAAAATTGAATAAGGCAGATCCTTGTACGAAAGAATAATCTTCTTGGCCAAAGGCGCTATAACTTCTTCGTGCGTAGGGCCTAAAGCATATTCCTTGTCCCCTGCCCCTTTTAATCTGAACAGCACATCAAAACTCTGCCATCTTCCGGTCTTCTCCCAATTCTCTCTCGGATGCAACACCGGCATCAGCATCTCCTGGCTGCTCACCGGAGCGCCCTGCATATTGTCCCTTACGATAGCTTCTATTTTCTGGATTACCTTCAGGCCCAAAGGCAGAAAGGTAAAAACACCGGCTGACAGCTGGTCTATAAACCCGGCTCTTGTAAGCAGGTCGTGCGAAACAGACTCCGCCTCAGCTTGTCTTCCTTTTGATGTTTTATAAAACAATTTAGATTGTCTCATATTGTTATTTTAATTAATTAACGGGATAAGCTTGATTTTAAAAAGTCTGTGAACCTCGGTATATCAAACTTTATTGTTATGAAAATTGACAATGTTATCAGCAAAGCGAAAAATGCAATAGTAATTCCCTGCTCCACTTTAACCGGAACCGGCTTTTTCTGTATTTTTTCAATAAGCAGGAATATTAATTTGCCTCCGTCCAAAGCCGGAATGGGAAATAGATTAAATATAGCGATAAACACCGAAATTGCTCCAATAAAGTATAGGAAGAATCCCAACCCTCCGTTGACTGCCAAGGCCAAGAATACCGTGATGCCCAACGGTCCGGCAAACTCCGCGCCTTTGGGCAAGCCATTGCCTGAAAAAAGATTTCCAAAAACATCGTACAATCCCCTTAGGGCATCGACTGTTATTTTCCCGGTATAAATCGTGCCCTGGATAGGCGCCTGATACCATGGATATTTTTCAGCAATAGTTGCCATTCTTTCCAGCGCCACTCCTACCGGCCCTTCATTCCCGGGCGGAGAAATTCTAGGAGTCAAAGGTATATCGAGAATTTGATCCTGCCTTTTGATTGTCAAAATTACTTCTTTGCCTTTATTGTCGTTTGTTATTTTTTGGAAGTCGCCTATCTTATCAATTTTAGCCTCTGAGCCATCAGCCTTAATACTGACTATCGTATCCCCGGCTTTTAATCCGGCTGTATCGGCCGGAGAATCAGCGGCCACTAAAAATACCTTGACTGCCACGTTTTCCAAACCGGAAGCCTCATCCGCCACAGGCACATCTGCACCTATGGCAAAAACAATGGAAAAAAGGACTATTGAAGCCAGCCAGAAAGCAACCACCCCTCCTATAACAATAAGAACTCTCTTCCAGATTTTAAGGGTTGAAAAACTTCTGTAATCATCTAATCCCCCTTCCTCGCCGTAGATCCTTACAAATGCGCCTAAAGGGATAAGGTTGACGGAATAGATTGTTTCTCCAATCTTTTTTCCGAAGAGACGGGGCGGATAGCCGACGCCGAATTCTTCAACCCTCACTCCGAACTTTTTGGCTATGATGAAATGTCCGAACTCGTGTATAATCATCAGGGCTATCAAGCTGAGCAAAGCGACGGCTAAGGTTAAAATTGTTGTAATCATAAAATTAAACTATTTCGCTTTTTTTCTTCTCCACTAGGTTTTTTACTTTTTCGTTATACTCGTCAACTACTTTCTGCAATTCATCCTTGCCTCTAAATTTATCGTCTTCTGAAATTTCTTTTGCCTTCTGGGCTGCCTGTATTTTATTCCAGGCATCATCTCTCCACCGCCTCATCACCTGTTTTGCCTGCTCTGCTTTTTCGCTCAAAGTTTTGGCAAGCTGCTGGCGATATTCTTCCGTAAGCAAAGGCAAACTCAGCCTTATAACATTTTTATCAACAACAGCCGACATTCCCAGGCCTGACTGGGAAATCGCCTTTTCTATAGGCTCCAGATATGAATCATCCCACGGCTGTATGACCAGCTGGTTTGTCTGCGGGCTGGAAATAGATCCCAGCTGCTTCAAAGTAAACTTAGAACCGAAGCAATTAACTTCTATATCTTCCACTAATGCCGGGCTGGCTCTGGAAGTGCGTATTTTGGCTAATTCTCCTTCAAAAAACTTGAAGGCCTTTTCAAGCTCCGGCCTTACCTTATCGATGAATTCCTTATAACTCATAAAACTAGATTTCCATTAATAATATTTCCAACGCCAATTTTGGATTAGCATTGGTAAAAAGCATCTTGCTGTTAATCTCTTCCGACAAGCTTATGGCTTTTTTAATTTTTGAAATCGGATAATTTTGTAAAATATCTGAACCGCTGAAAAAGCTTTCTTTTTCCTCATTAACTCCGGCTTTCACCAGCATGAGGTATCTTAAATATTTTTGAATAACTTCTAATATTTCCAGCGGATCCTGCTGCTCTAAATCAATGGACTTTACATACTTGAATTTATCTGAAAAGGTTGAGTTCAGCACTCCGGACAATTCCTTAAATATTTTCTGGTCTTTTTCCATCTTTTCCCGGCTTATCGGCAGATCTTTGGGCCTGAAAAATTTCACTGTCTGGCATCTCGAGGCAATGGTTCCCAAAAGCATATCAGGCTTTGAGGTTATCAGAAACAATATTGTCTTTCCCTTGGGCTCCTCAAGTGTTTTTAAAAAACAGCTCTGCGCCTCCTGATTCATCTTTTCGGCATTATCTATGACAACTGCCTTGAAAGATCCGTAATACGATTTATAGCTCAGAAAATTCTGCACCTCCCTTATCTGCAAGATTTCTATTTCGTTTTTATCTTCTTTCCTGGTTATGAGCTTGAAATCCGGAAAGCTGCCTTTTTCTATGGCCTGGCAGCTGAAACATTTCTGACAGGGGGAATTCTCGCCCTTGCAGGAGATAAGCTTTATCAGCTCTATGGCAAAAAACTTTTTGCCTACCTGATCAGCCCCGGCAAATAAATAGGCGTGCGAAATCTGGTCCTGCTCAAACTTTCTTTTCAAAAAATCCCATTGTTTTTGATGACCTATTATCATTTTTTACTCATTACCACTTTTTTGTATTCTTCTAAATGCTCCAAAACAATTCCTGTACCTTTGACAACGCAGAACAACGGCTCTTCTGCTACAAAACATGGAACGCCGGTGCTTTGCGCCACCAATTCATTTATTTTAGGAAGCAAAGACCCTCCCCCAGCCATAATAATCCCCTTGTTCATAATATCCGCCGAAAGCTCAGGCGGAGTTTCACTCAGCACCTGTTTTGCCGCCAGCACAATCTCAGCCAAAACATCGGAAATCGCTTCGCAGACATCATTATTAGATATCTTGATGTTCCTCGGCAGACCTAAAATCAAGTCTCTTCCCTGTATCTCTAAAAACTTCAATTCTTTCTGCGGAAGAGCTGTCCCTACCTTTATCTTTATTTCCTCGGCAGACTGGGTGCCGATAGCCAGGTTATATTTCTTTTTGATATATTCAGTTATTGCCGTGTCTATTTTATCTCCGGCCACTCTTACAGAATGAGATGTCACAATTCCTCCGAGAGAGATTACTGCCACCTCAGAAGTTCCTCCGCCAATATCGATTATCATATGGCCAGAACAGGAGTTAATGGGAATACCGGCTCCGATAGCAGCCAGAATAGGTTCTTTGGCTACATAGGCCCGTTTGGCGCCGGCAGACAAGGCCGCTTCGATCACAGCCCTCCTTTCAGTTGAAGTTATGCCGGCAGGAACCGAGATAACCAATTCTGGCTTAAAAAGCTTCCACCGGCCTGCGGTTTTATTAATAAAATAGCGCATCATTGCCTGGGTCACCCTGTAGTCAGCAATAACTCCGTCTCTCATCGGCCTATAAACTTTGATATCGGCTGGAGTTCTGCCTATCATCTCTTTAGCTTGCTCGCCTACTGCCAGAATCCTATTGTCGGCTAGAGAAACCGCCACTACTGACGGCTCATATAAAACAACTCCCTTGCCCTGAACATAGACAAGAGAATTGCAGGTGCCTAAATCAATTGCTATTTTATTGCTGAACATAAATTAAAATTAATCTTTCGTCCGCTTAATATCTGCCCCCAGCTTCTGAAGACGCTCTTCTATCTTCTCATATCCTCTGTCAATTTGAAAGATGTTTTCAATGGTTGTTTTGCCTTCCGCCATAAGCCCCGCCACGATTAAACAGGCCCCTGCCCTTATATCCCACGACTCAATGGCCAGCCCCGATAATTCTTTGGGTCCGAAAACAAAAGCTCTGTGGGGATCAACTATATCAATGTCAGCCCCCATCTTGCGCAGCTGCTGGACATAATTAAATCTGTTTTCGTATAAGGGATCGTGAATCAGGCTTTTACCTTTGGCCGTTACTAAAAGAGGGACGATAACCGGTAAAAAATCAGTCGGGAATCCGGGATACGGAAGCGCCTGCACTTTGGTAGGCTTTAAATCAGGGGAGTAAGAAACTTCTATGCTGTCTTTATTCTTCTTAAAATTAACTCCCATCTCTTCAAGCTTTTGAAGAAAAAGATCCAAATGCTCCGAGTTTGCATTTTTAACTGTGATTTTACTGCCCGGCACTGCTGCGCCCATTGCAATAAAGGTTGCCGCCTCTATCGGATCTGATATCAAATTATGAGAGGCGCCTTTCAGGCGCTCCACGCCTTCAATTTCAATTGTATGGCTTCCCGCCCCTTTTATCTTTGCTCCCATGGCTTCCAGCATCTTGGCTAAATCCTGCACATGCGGCTCTGCAGCCGCCCCTTTTATAACCGTTGTTCCTTCGGCCAAAACAGCTGCCAGCATCAAGTTTTCTGTTGCCGTAACCGAGAACTCCTGCAAAACAATTTCCGCGCCCTTTAAGTTATCGCAATCAACTTGATATAGGTCGGAGTCTTCCGATCCTCTTTCAATTTTAGCGCCCAATTTTTCAAGAGCGTTGAGGTGCACGGAGATCGGCCTGATTCCAATTCTGTCCCCGCCGGGCGCTGCAATCTTAAAATGTTTCGTTCTGGCCAGCAAGGCGCCGAACAGCAAGACGGAAATCCTGGTCTTGGAAACCTTTTCAAAATCCATCTTCTCCGGCTCCACCTTCTCTGCTTTTATCCTGACTTTTCTCTGGTTGATATTTTCCACCTGCACACCCATGGATTTAAAGACTTCCAGTATATTAAAAACATCCTCTATCAAAGGAAGATTATCAACCTCGCATTCCTTGTCAGTTAAAAGGCAGGCTGCCAGGCATGGTCCTGCCGCATTCTTTGAGCCCCTTGCTTCAATTTCTCCTCGCAAGGGTTTTTTGCCTTGGATTATAAATTTGTCTGCCACTGTTTTAAGTATTAATTATCTTTATCCTAATCTAAAAATGCATTGTTGTAAAGTGCAAAAAACTGGAAAAAGAAGACGCC
>CAYVRE010000019.1:0-12084 GCA_964453095.1 uncultured Candidatus Saccharibacteria bacterium | reverse complement strand
TGCGGTATTGCAGGACAAGAATTTAGAGAAGGAAATAGAGAAGGAAATAGAGAAGCAGGAATTTAAGACATTTTTGTCAGGAAAATATGATAAAGGCAATGCGATTATAGAGATATTTTCCGGGGCAGGAGGCCAAGATTCGCAGGATTGGGCCACTATGCTTTTGCGGATGTACGAAAGGTATTGCGCGGCAAAAGGATTAAAAACAAATGTTCTGCATCAGGCATTCGGCGATGCAGGCGGTCCGGAGGGAAGAATCGGCACAAAATCCGTGACGATGGAAATAAAAGGAAATTATGCATACGGCTTTTTAAAAAAAGAATCAGGCGTGCACAGGCTGGTGAGGATTTCCCCTTTTTCATCCCAGAAGCTCCGCCATACCTCGTTTGCTCTGGTGAATATTTTGCCGGAGATAGAAGGAGAAGATGCCGGAATTGAAATCAAGCCGGAAGACCTGAAGGTGGATACGTTCAGGGCGTCGGGGCCGGGAGGACAGTATGTCAATAAAACAGAATCAGCCGTAAGAATAACCCATATTCCCACCGGCATTGTAGTTGCTTCTCAGACAGAGCGTTTGCAGGGGAAGAATAAGAGCAACGCAATGAAGATATTGCATGCCAAGCTCTTTCAGCTGGAAGAAGAAAGGCAAAAAAAGGAATTGAAGGATATAAAGGGGGATTTGATCTCCGCTTCCTGGGGCAACCAGATAAGATCTTACGTCTTGCATCCGTACAAGATGGTCAAGGATCTGCGCACTCAGTATGAAACATCGGATGCAGAGAGCGTGCTGGACGGCGATTTAGGTAAGTTTATAGAAGCAGAATTAAAATCAAATGATTAAATTTGACAAAGTAACAAAAATTTATCCGGAGAATAAAGTTGTGTTGCAAGAGGTCTCTTTTGAAATAAAAGAAGGAGAGTTTGTTTCCATTGTCGGCAAATCCGGTTCCGGCAAAACGACTTTGACCCGCCTTATTTTAGGATTGGAAGAACCCACTCATGGAGATGTCTATTTCAAAGACAAAAACATACGCACAGCAGATTCGCTTGAAATTCAAAAAATTAGGAGAAGCATCGGCTGCATATATCAGGATTACAAGCTTCTGCCGGCCAAAACCGTATATGAAAACGTTGCGTATATAATGGAGGTGGAGGGCAGGGGATCCGGCGAGATAAAAAAAGAAGTGCCGAAAGTTATAGATTTAATCGGATTGAAAGATAAAATGGATAATTTTCCTAAGGAACTATCCGGCGGAGAGCAGCAGAGATTAGCCGTAGCCAGGGCGCTCGTTAACCACCCGAAGATAATAATAGCCGATGAACCTACCGGAAATCTTGATCCATATAACACATACGAAGTAGTTTTTCTTCTGGAAAAGATAAACAAAGCAGGAACTACTGTAATTTTGTTAACGCACGACAGGGAAGTAATAAACAAGCTGGGCAAGAGAGTCATCACCTTAGTCGGCGGAAGGATTATAAGGGACGAAGCCGAAGGCCGTTTTATCATATAATTAAAATAAGCAATCATGTTTACACCCCTAAGGAGAACAATAGGTTTTGCCGCAAGCGACTTCAGCCGCAATAAAGGAATTTCTTTGGCTGCGATTTTCGTTTTGACTGTAGCCATGATGCTGATCACCGGCCTTTTATTCTTCCGCGGGATATCAAACTATCTCATATCTCAGGTGCAGGATAAAATTGATATTACAGCCTATTTTAAGCAGGCCACGGCGGAGCAGGATATTCTTCAGGTAAAAGATGGGATTCTAAAAATATCCCCTGATATAAAAGATGTGCAATATATTTCTAAAGAGCAGGCAATGCAGATTTTTACTGAAAAGCATAAAGACAGCAGTATTCTGTCAAAGGCCCTGGAAGAAGTGGGGGAGAATCCTTTTCTGCCTTCTTTAAATATCAGGACCAATGGCGATCCTTCGCAGTACGAAGGGATCTCAAATATTCTACAGACCTCGGATTTCAGCAAGCTGATCGAAAAAGTTGATTTTTCCCAGAAGAAGGATACGATTGAAAAGGTTTATTCCATCACTTCCGATATAAACAAGTTCGGGATTTTATTCGGCATAATTATGATTATTGTCGCTATGCTGGTTGTTTACAACACCATCAAGCTTGCGGTTGACAGCTCAAAGGATGAAATCAGCACGATGCGCATAGTCGGCGCTTCAGATTGGTTCATCAGAGGCCCGTTCATAATCCAGGGGATAATTTACGGAGTGGTTGCATCTCTGGCCTGCCTTTTGCTTTCCGGATTATTCGCCTACTTCTTATCGGCTGAGATTTCATCGGTATTACCCGGGTTCAGCGCTATCGGATACTTCTTGACTAATTTCTGGATTCTTGTATTAATACAATTAGCTTTCGGCATAAGCGTAGGCATGATTTCAAGCTTTATCGTAATCAGAAAGTATTTGGAGATATAATATTGTCGGGTCATTTAATGGTATTGTAATATTGGCATTTATGGTATAATAAGTTAATGACTTTTTATATCACACCACCAAGTCTTTTGCCTAAGACGGATAAAAGATATAAAAACTGGCTTAAAAGCTTAAAGAAGAGACCACCCTCCTGGAGTAAAGGATACACCAAAGACAATCATCCCAGTATTGCTAAGATTTCAGAAACCTTTAAAAATAAAAAGATTGATAATTTTAAAGTTTGGAGGTTGCAGATGGTTAAAAAGGGAAAATTTCCCAACTCTCCTAAAAAATTAAAAAAAACAAAAGAGCTCGCCGAACTTATTGGAGTTATTTTAGGAGACGGTAATATACATAAATTTCCGCGGACCGAGGCGTTGACCATAGTATCTAATGCAAAAAATTTGGGTTTTGTTAATAGGTATGCGAGTCTTGTCCACGAAATTTTTTCTAAAAAACCGGCGATAAGTAAACCCAAAGGAGGCTGTATAAGAGTTAGAATTTACCAAAAATATCTAAGTATAAGACTAGAAATTCCTTGTGGCAATAGAGGTAGGCTTAAAATAAAAATTCCTAGCTGGATATTAAAAAACAAAAAAAACCTAATCGGTTATTTACGTGGACTATACGAAGCAGAAGGATCTTTTTGTATTCATAAGCCAACCTGTACCTATAAATTCTTATTTTCTAATAAAAATAATTCGCTTTTGGATAATGTTTTTGAGGGTTTAAAAATTTTAGGATTTCATCCACACAGGAGTCAATATCAAATTCAAATTTCAAGAAAAGAAGAAGTTTATAAAATAAAAAATTTAATAAGATTTAGAAATTATTAATTATATTGCGGGGTCATCTAACGGTAGGATTAATGCCCCTGGAGCATTCCATCTTGGTTCGAATCCAAGCCCCGCAGCTATCACATTACACGCCGAGTAACTGAGTCGCCTCGACTATTTTGACTGAAAAGTTCGAAAATAAATTCCCGTATATCTCCTGAACAAAAATTAAAAAGTTAAAACATAGTTATAATAAAATAAAAAACAAATAATATGACAACTTGGTTAAACGTAAAAAGATTGAATAGGAGATCAAAAAAGAGAAATATAAACAGATATAATAAAAGAAAGAAAGCGCGGACTGCGAATAAAAATAGAGCTTAATTAAATTCTCGCTTATGAATCAACAGCAAGAAGCAGTTTATACAATAATGAATTTTCTGGTAAGATTGCCGTTGTGGGGGTGGCTGTCATTAGTTGCGGCGGCAGTTGTTGTGCTTGCATTAGTATTAACAAGTTTAATCAAATGATTAGGGAGCCGATAACAGCCATGGCCCTGGGATTGATGGTTGCGATAGCCCTCTGTCCGGCTTTAACATTATTTTTAACAAGGAAAAAGTAGGGGTCTGGGTATTGACACTTTTTTTGCCTTTGGTAAGATATAGTATAGGATGTTCTTTTAGGAACTGCCCATGAGATTGTCAGTTATTTGAGCTGGTAATCTCATGGGCAGTTGGCAGAGCACTGTTGACGTAGCACAGTGTTTTGCACAGTGGCAAAAGCGATTCTCTGGGGCGCGGATTTTGTGAGATTCGCGAGAGACGGGGGACTTTGTAGACACGATAGGAGCAGCCGACGCCATTTCCGGGGTTTTCACCGAGGCTCGTGTTCGCCGGCCGTTAGTCCGGCCATTCCCGGACCGCGTCCGAATGAGCTCCCTTGCGTGCAAATCCGGCGATAACGCCGATGACGTCCGTCCCCATTCGCGACATATCTCCTCTGCCAGCTGTTCCATTTCTTGCTATTTGACAACTTCATCTTCTTCATCGCCCTGTCCTCTCCCTGTTTTCTACAATCGTTTTTCATTAATGGCTACACACTCCTCGTGTAGCCCTTTTTTTATCTAATGTTTGCAATTCCTTGTTTTTTTTGCTAAAATATCTAAATAAATTGGGCTCGTAGTTCAGTGGTAGAACGCTGTCCTGATAAGACAGAGGTCGAAGGTTCGATTCCTTCCGGGCCCACAAAAAGTTATCCACGCTTGTAATATGTCTTTGAAAGAGATATAAAGAATAAAATTTAACTTATCAAGAGAATAGGAAAGGGAACTGGCCCGTTGTATATCCTATCAGCAACCTGCGCGAGTGGCGTAAGGTGCTAAATCCAGCCCGAAAGGGAAAGATAATCTTTTTAGCTTCCTTTCGAGGAAGTTTTTGTTTATATATAATTAAAAATAATATTATGTTTACACCAAAAACATATACGGTAGAGAGTGTGACATCCGGGCATCCGGATAAGGTTTGCGATCAGATTTCAGATGCGATTTTAGACGAATGTTTAAAGCAGGACCCTTTTACAAGAGCCGGCATTGAAACATTCGGGAATCACGGGCTTCTGGTAATTGGCGGAGAAGTAACGACAAAAGCGGACTTTAACGCCGAGGAAATTGCAAGAAAGGTCTATAAAGACATTGGATATGATCAGGATTTAAAAATAATTACAGGCATAGTAAAGCAGTCTCCGGATATTGCCCAGGGGGTTGATACCGGCGGCGCGGGAGACCAAGGGATTATGTACGGCTTTGCTACCGATGAAACTCCGGAATTCATGCCCATGGCCGTGGTGAAAGTTCACGAATTAGCAGAAGGGCTCGAAAATTTAAGAAGGCAGGGAGTTTTTAAATGGATGAAGCCGGATGGAAAAACTCAAATTACAGTGGAAAACGGCAAAATTAAAACAGTTTTAATCAGTACCCAGCACGACGAAAATATATCGCAGGAAGAAATAAAAAACCTTTTGATCGAAAAATTAATCAAACCGGTTATCGGAGATATTTCGGATATAGAAATTTTAGTCAATCCAACCGGCAGATTTGTCCAAGGGGGATTCGAAGCTGATGCCGGATTGACCGGCAGAAAAATTATGGTTGATACTTACGGGGGATTAATAGCGCACGGCGGAGGATGTTTTTCTGGAAAAGATCCGAGCAAAGTAGACAGGTCCGCTGCTTACATGTGCCGGTTTGCTGCTAAAAATTTAGTGGCAAATGGTTTTGCAAAACAATGTCTGGTTTCTGTATCTTACGCAATTGGAAAAGCCGAGCCGTTGATGGTAGAGGCATTAAATGAAAAAGGGGAGAGCATAGCAGAAATTGCTAAAAGCAAGTTTGATTTCAAACCCAAATCAATTATTGAAAAACTAAATTTGCGCCAGCCGATTTATAAACAAACAGCGGCCTATGGGCATTTTGGAAAATTTGCCCTGCCCTGGGAAAAAATTGTAGATATAAGCTAGAATTTTCAGCTGAAACAAAAAAAAGAGTCCGACGAACTAATCGTTGGACTTTTTTGTTATTCAGACCCATGCGGCCGTTTCCTCGTTTTCCGGCGCTCTGCCGGCCATGATTTCCCTAGCCAAGATATTGTCGGCCATTTTAATAAGTTCTTGAGTCGGTTCTATGGGAAACCACCTTGCTTCAAAAGAGCTTCTTTCAAAAAAGATCCAGCCGGCGCCATTGCGCTCGGCGATTATAAAAAACAATTCAAATGAGCCGTCGCAGTATTCTCTGTTTTCCCGCCACTCAACTCGTTGATTTTCGGCGTACATGGCATTGCTCCTTTTTTGTCGGGAGAGGGGAGGCAAGTTTACAAGTTGCTATTTTGGAACGATTCATATATTTTAATATTTTACGGCTGTCAATGCAACGGGATTGTTTGCAAAAATTTATAGGAGTAGTAGAATTAAATAAAAGTATTAAGTTTACGAAAATGAATAAAAAAGTTTTAATTGTTTCGATTGTTTTTTTAGCAGTTCTTTTAATTGCCGGTTTTTTCTTTTATAAATATCTTAACCAATTGCCGGAATCGGTAGAAAATTCTAATGAGGGGGCAAGCACGGAGAATCTGTCAGGGGATCAGAATGACAATGTCCCGCAATTTCAGATAGAAGAGGGCGGCATAGGGGTGCAGGCGGAAAATGGCGGGGGCAGTTTAACGGTTTGTTTGGATAAGTGCGGCGATACTATCTGCCAAGAAACAGATATGGAATGCGAAGGAGAAGGCAATCTTAATTGCGTCTGCCCGGAGACGCCAGAGGAGTGCCCCCAAGATTGTAATTAATTTTTTATATTTATATGAAATCCAATAATATAATAAAGATATTAATAAGCATAATAATATGCGAATTGGCCGGAGTAGCCGGATCCTTCTTCTCCACGCCGGAAATCAACGGGTGGTATAGAAATTTGGATAAGCCGGCCCTTACTCCGCCAGCTTGGATGTTCGGACCGGTTTGGACATTGTTATTCGTATTAATGGGAGTATCTTTATATCTGGTCTGGTCTAAAAACTGGGTTGTTAATACAGAAAAAACAGAAGCGAAACTATGGAATCCTTTGTCGCAGAAATTATGGACAGGGTCTTGGAGCCGGATAAACATTATTTCTATCTTTTGCCTCCAGCTGATTTTGAATGTTCTATGGTCAGTTATATTCTTCAGGATTCATTCTCCTGCCTGGGCCTTTTTTGAGTTGTTGATGCTTTGGTTTGCGATTCTATTCACAATCATAAACTTTTACAGGGTTTCAAGGGCAGCGGCATATCTGTTGATTCCGTATATTCTTTGGGTGTCTTTTGCCGGAGTCCTCAACTATTTTTTGTGGACATTAAATCTTCTCAGTTAAACAGAGATAATAATTAAAAAATTAAATATACAATATGGCTAAAGCCTTACAAATGTCTGCCAAAATCGCATTTCTGGTTTTGCTGCTTATTTTTGCAGTAGCATTTTTTATATATAAGCAATATTGGCTGTCTTTTTTTACGCTGGGATTAATGCTGGTAGTGTCCAGCTGGGGCAAAGTGAAAAAGCTGATTATAGGCAAAGACAAGGTGGAAATCCAGATACCGGAGGATGTAATAAAAAGAGAGCAGAAAGAAAATAAATAAAATGCAAAAATATATTTCAAAAAACTCGAGAAAGAACGCGGCCAGTTATAAGCTGCCCAAAGACAAATCGATCAATAGGTTTTGGGGCAATGCGGCCCGGCTGGAGAATAAAAACGTCAGGAATAAAAACAAAGGGAAGAAAGGATAAGCCGCTTGTTTGCCGAAGCGGTTTTTGTTTGCATTGATGTTATAATCTGTTAGTATATATTAATCGTTTTAGTTGTTTTGTTTCTTGTCAATTTTGGGAAAGGAATTTGCTATGAGCGCAGACAAAAAAACCGCATACATCTGCGGACCGTTGACCGAGCTGTCTTCTTTTGAAAATATTCGTGCCAAAGGATTTTATGAGCGCATCGCCGGTATTTATCAAAACATTACCGGCGTCAGGGCTTTTGTGCCGCACGAGCATTGCGATCCTGTAAAACACTCTACTTTAACGCCTTCTGAGGTGGATACCATAGAGCGCCGCCAGGTTTGCGAATTAACCACGATTCTTGTGGTTGTTGCGCTTGCTCCTTCCTGGGGCGGCGGCATCGAAGTGGAGATGGCTCGCAGCAGCGGAGTGCCCGTCCTGGTGCTTTGCCCCAAGAATAAGAATATTTCCCGGCTTTTAAAGGGAAATCCGGCAGTGCAAAAGATAATATCCTATGAGACCGAGGACGAAGCGCTCGTCATATTGGAAGATAGTTTCATAGAATTTACTGCTGCAGCGGCGTAGCCGAATCAGCTAACAAGCTCAGATCCGATGGGAGATGAGCTTTTTTTATGGTATAATGTTATAAATACAAATATGGCAGCCCAAGTTAAAGTTTTAGTTGAGGGTTTTACCGATGCGGATTCAAAGGCGGAAAGCGGAGGAGAAAGGACCTGCGCCACTATTAGTTTGGTGAGAGATGGGGATTTGATAATGGTGGTTGATCCTGGGGTTCTGGAAAGCCAGCAGATTTTGATCGATGCTTTGCAGAAAGAAGGATTGAATATTGGTGATGTGAATATGGTTTGCATCACGCACTCTCATATTGATCACTACGGAAATGTCGGAATGTTTCCCAATGCCAAGATATTAGAATATTTCGGCTTATGGGATAAAGGCGCATGCGAGGATTGGCAGGAGCAGTTTACTCCTAATATCCAGATTTTACGAACGCCCGGCCACGATTATACGGGAATAACTCTTTTTGTCACAACGGAAAAAGGCGTGGTTGCCGTTTGCGGAGATGTTTTTTGGAAGGAGAATTATCCGGAATATCCCCGGGACGATGCTTTTGCTTCTGACCATGAAAAATTAGAACGAAGCAGGGAATCGGTTCTGAAAATGGCTGATTGGATAATTCCGGGGCATGCCGGGATGCATAGGGCAAGGAAAGCCACGAAAGGAGCAGAAGAACAACTGTCATCAACACCCGCAAAACCATTCGGCGTTTGTAGAAAATGCAAGAGAACAATTGAAAATAAACTAGACAGCTGCCGCTGCCGGCCGCATCTGTGCCATCATTGCTGTGAATGCGGCTTGGATTGCGACCTTTGCGGATGCAGCCATAAAAAATAATGAAAAAGATACTTTTATTATCAGCTGTATTTTTGCTGTTCGGCTTGGCAGGCACTGCTTCGGCTCATCTGCCGAGGATTGTTTATCTTCAGCAGGGCGATGTGCAAGTAATTAATCCGGAGATTTCTCAGGCCTTTTACGACGAGCTGAAAGGTGCGCCGAAAAACTATTATATATCCTCAGAAAAAGATTTCGAGCTGTATATTAATCTTTTAGTGCCCGAGGAGGCAAACAAAAACGGCAGGTATTCTGCTAAAGTTTTTTCAGCTGAACAGCAGATAGCTGTTCTAGACGGCAGCTCAGTTGAATGGCAGGAGTTTTATGAAACATTCGGCCGGGATTATTATCTGAAGGGCCCAGAGTTTTCTCAACAGCTTCCGGCCGGCGATTATATAATTGAGGTTTATTCGGGCGATAATCAGGGGAAATATGTTTTAGCTGTCGGAAAAACAGAATCATTTGATGCGCGATCTTTATTGAATGTTTATTGGCAGCTGCCAATGCTGAAAATTACTTTTTTTAAAACATCGGTTCTGCAATTTTTTCTTACTCCTTTCGGCATAGCCGGCATTGCAGCTCTCGGCCTTCTTCTCGTTTTCATAGCAATCATTAATTATCTGATAGCTTTAATAAAAGAATCTTTGGAACACAAGCGGGCCAAGACAATACTCTTGACCTCGGCCGGCATGCAGGTTAAAGATGAGATAATAAAATTATTGCAAAAACCGGCATATAACATAACCGTTGCTTTCATTGCCACGGCAGCCAAGCCGGAAGCTGACCTTTCTTTTGTGCAAAGAGATTTGGATATAATGAAGGAGGTGGGGTTTAATGTCGAGGAAATTGACATTGAAGGCAAAAAAGAATCAGAGGTGATGAAACTGCTGGAACTCAAGGATATTATTTTCGTCGAAGGCGGTAATACGTTTTATCTGCTGAAAGCCATGCGTCGCTGCAATTTTGAAAGAGTCATAAAAAAATTACTAAAGCTGGGTAAGGTATATATCGGAGTTTCTGCCGGAAGCATTGTAGCAGGCAGAACAATAGAAACAGCCGGCTGGGGCAATGCAGACAAAAATCTTGTCGGGCTGAGAAGCTTGAAGGGCTTGAATCTTGTGCCGTATAATATTATTGTGCATTATCAGCCCGAGGATGCGGAGCTCATCAAGCAGAAGATCAAGAATCCCAAGAAGAGAGCAAAAAAATTAAGAATTTTGACAGACGACCAGGCCCTGCTGGTTCAGGCAGATCAAGACATGCTTCTTGGCCAGGGCGAAGAGATAATTGTGTAATATTATGGAGTGTAAAAAACCTCAAAATCTTAAAACCTGCCCTTGCACTTATCCCGATTGCCCGAGAAAGGGTATTTGCTGCGAATGCATAAAACACCATAGAGATAAAAACGGTCTGCCGGCCTGCTATTTTTCCAAAGAGGCGGAAAAGACTTTTGACAGGTCGATTGAGAACTTTTTGAAAGACAGGAAGCTATGAAAATTTATGTGAAAGCAAAGCCGAACTCAAAAGAGGAAAAGGTGGAAAAAACAGATGAAAGCAATTTCATCGTTTCGGTTAAAGAGCCGCCGGTTAAGGGCAGGGCCAACCAGGCTGTAAAAAACGCCTTGGCAATGTATTTTAAGACCAGCTCTTCTTCTGTAAGGATTGTTTCCGGCTATAACTCCCGCAATAAAATAATTGAAATTCTTTAATAAAAAAAGATGATTGAAGCTAGTATCCAGACAAAAGAAAGGTATCAGCTGGTTGATATCACGGATAAAATAAAGGAAGAAGTGGCAAGAAGCAAAGTTAGCAGCGGTACTGTTTTGGTTTTTGTGACGCACACAACGGCAGGATTGCTGGTTACGGAAAATGAGCCAGGTTTGGTGCAGGACTGGCAGGTGTTTTTAAAAAAGACAGTTGAAGGTTTTAATTTCCAGCATGATAAGATTGATAATAACGCGGATTCTCATATGCTGGCCGGATTGCTGGGTGAAAGCAAGATGTTCATAATCGATAATAGTCAGTTGGTTTTAGGCGTTTGGCAAAGAATCTTTCTGGCAGAATTCGACGGGCCAAGAGAAAGAAGGGTTATTGTCAGAGTAATATAAATTGTTGACAGAGATGGCAAAAAGGGTAGTATAAAAACCAACGTGTTTTCCGGCGTGCGCCGGAACGTTGAGAGTTCGTTGTCATTCTTTTGGGAGGTCTGTATGACTGCTTCAGTAGGTTTTAGAAAAATGCTTGCCGAAAGGCAGGATAAGGCAAAGACGCTTGTATGCGTCGGCCTTGATCCGCTTCCGGAGAAATTGCCGGAATGCATGAAGGTGGGTGCCAGGTTTACTGAAGATACGAGAAAATATCTGGCGTCGATTTCTAGACTGCCTAAGCTCGCCGATGAAGTCAATCTGTGGATGAAGCGCATCATTGATGCCACCGCAGATTTTGCTTCGATGTTCAAGCCCCAAAGCGCGCATTGGGAAGCGATCCCCGGCGGCGTGGAGGCGCTTCAAGACCTCATACGCCATATCCACACAGCGCACCCGGGCATTCCGGTGTTCCTGGACTGCAAGCGCGGGGATATTGCCCGCACTCAGCAGCAGTATCGCGTTGCGCATTTTGACAATGCGGGAGTGGACGGCATGAACTTCTCGCCATATATGGGCAGGGATTGCATGGCCGCTCTGGTGGATAAGGAAAATCTCGGCAGAGCCCTCGTTGGTCTCTGCTACACCAGCAATCCGGACGCCAGGCAGGTTCAGGATCTTTTTGTTCCCGAGATCCATGGCGCGGGAAGCGGCAGATGCCTCTGGGAATATTTTGCAGAATGGATTTTGCAGTGGGCCACAGAGCTCGGTGTTGTTGAAAACGCCGGGCTGGTTATGGCCGCTGCCTACGAGAAGCCGAAGAAGTCGGGGAATGTGTATTCCGAGCATTTGACCCGTTGCAGAGAAATCGTCGGCGACAAACTTTGGTTTTTGATTCCGGGAGTCGGAACTCAGGGTGGGTTTGTCAAAGAGACGGTCAAGTGCTCCTATACAGGGCCCGGTTCTATCGCCATCAACTCCTCGTCGGAGATTGATTTTGCGTCTTCCGGACCTGATCTCGCGGAAGCTGCTCGCCAAAAGGCCAGAGAGTTGCGAGATTTGATCAACCAA
>CAYVRE010000018.1:0-12262 GCA_964453095.1 uncultured Candidatus Saccharibacteria bacterium | reverse complement strand
ATAAGTTTACGTAGCGTAGCGATATAATTAGAATTTAACCTTGGCCGGCTCTCTCTCCGCTTCGTTGGCTGTCTGGAACAATTCCATCTGCTTGAATCCAAGAGGCCCGGCTATTACATTGGCCGGGAAACTCTCTATCTTTATATTCAGATCCCGCACATTGGTGTTATAGAATCGACGAGCTGCCTGAATCTTGTTTTCCGTATCCGAGAGCTCTCTTTGAAGCTCTAGGAAGTTTGTTGAGGCTTTTAAATCAGGATAATTTTCTGAAACCGCGAACAAACTTTTTAACGTATCTGAAAGCATATTTTCTGCTCCGGCTTTTTCTTTTGCTCCTTGAGCGCTCATTGCGCTTGCCCTGGCCTGCGTTACTTTCTCAAAAAGCTCTCTTTCGTGCGTTGCATATCCCTTGACTGTTTCCACCAGATTGGGAATCAGATCATACCTCCTTTTCAGCTGGACATCGATGTCTGCCCAAGCTTCTTTGGCTCTGTTTTTTAGGGTTACCAAACCGTTGAAAACTCCGATTACCCATAGAATAACAACTACTATGGCGCCTAAGATTACGTATATGAATATATCCATATATTTTTCTTTTTAATTATATTCTATTTTTGCGCATTTTCTATTAATTTGTAGAGAATCGGATGCTGGACAACAAACTTATAGTTTAACAGCTTCAACAGTATTAAAAAGTCCGCCAGTTCCTCCCTAAACTTCTCCGGCCCGGCAAAAACCTCCCACAGCTCTGAAATAAGGGACTTTGAATAGCGGTGCAAGATTTCATAATCAGATTTTCTTTTCAGATAGGCCATTATCTGTTTAAACTCCCCCCTGTCCAGCCAGACCCCCTGGCACATTTTACAGAAATCAACTTTAGTTTTTGTACCGTCGTATTTTATCTCAACCAACCCGGCCCGGCAGACAGGACAATGTTTTCTGACGCGTAAAACTCCGAAGCTTCCTTTGTCCCTCCATAAATCCACGTCCAGCCAATTTATGTTTTTATCCTTGTCGTCTTTGGCCAGGCGCAATTCATCGTTGTCAAACCACATACCCAAACACTTGGGGCAGTAATTAACTTCCACATTATGGAATAACGTCTTCTCTAATTTTTCACTGTCATTGGGACACTCCATACTTATATCTTAAACAAAAACTCCACCCATTTCAAGGGGGAGCTTTGTTATTAATCTTTTTTAGTAATCTTCAGGAGACATCGGAGGCATGCGGCCGTGCTTGTCTTCCTTCTTTTGAAGGTCTGCCACCAATGCTTCGGTGGTTAAAAGCATGCTTGATGCAGAGACGGCATTTTCCAAAGCAGTTCTGACCACTTTTGTCGGGTCGACAACGCCTGCTTTTATTAAATCCTCATAAACCATATTGGCGGCATTAAAACCGAAGTTTATCTCTGATTGCTCTTTAACTTTCTGCACTACTACTGCGCCGTCAACTCCGGCGTTCTCGGCTATCTGCCTTATCGGCTCTTCGATAGCTCTTCTTAATATATTCACTCCTGTTTTTTCATCTCCGTTGGCCTCTATATTATCCAAAGCAATCAATGCCCTTAATAATGCTGTGCCTCCGCCCGGAACAATCCCCTCTTCAACCGCGCATCTGGTGGCGTGCAAAGCATCTTCCAGCTTGTGCTGCTTGGCTTTCTGCTCAACCTCCGTAGCTGCTCCCACTTTTATCACCCCTACTCCGCCTGAAAGCTTTGCCAGGCGCTCCTGCAGCTTTTCTTTGTCAAAATCAGATGTTGCATCAGCTATTTCTTTTTTAATATGGGCTATTCTGGCTTCAATCTTTGCTTTATCTCCTTTGCCCTCGACAACGGTTGTGTTTTCTTTTGTTGATATCACCCTCCTGGCGCTGCCGAGCATTTCCAGTTCAACGGTTTCCAGCTTCATACCTTTTTCCTCTGAAATCAATTCTGCGCCCGTTACAACTGCAATGTCTTCCAGCATTTCTTTTTTCCTGTCGCCGAATCCCGGGGCTTTCACCGCTAAGGCATTAAATATGCCGCGGAGCTTGTTTACAATCAAAGTTGCCAAAGCATCTCCTTCGACATCATCGGCGATAAGCACCAGTTCTTTTTTACCGGCCTTGACCACTTTTTCCAAAATAGGGAGGATTTCCTGCAAAGAGCCGATTTTTCTGTCTGTTATCAGAATATACGGGTCTTCCAAAACCGCTTCCATTTTCTCGGCATTGGAAACCATATAGTGGGAAATATATCCCCTATCAAATTGAAGGCCTTTGACTATTTCCTTTGAAAGCCCGAATGTTTTTGATTCTTCAACAGTGATTACGCCGTCTTTGCCGACTTCTTCCATAACCTCGGCAATCAAGTCGCCGACTTCCTTGTCCTGGGCTGAGATAGTTGCCACCTGCGATGTTTCTTCTTTGTTGGCAATGGGCTTTGACATGGCTCTCAGCGCCTCAACTACTGCGTCTTTAGCTTTGACAATGCCTTTTCTCAAAGCCAGAGGGTTGGCTCCTGCCGCCACATTCTTCAATCCCTCGGTGGCAATAGCCTGGCATAGCAGAACCGCGGTTGTGGTTCCGTCTCCGGCAATATCATTGGTTTTAGAAGCCACTTCTTTAATAATCTCAGCGCCGATGTTTTCAACATTATCTTCTAATTCAATGTCCTTGGCAATTGAGACCCCGTCATTGGTTATAGTCGGAGAGCCGAAGGAAGATCCCAAAACAACATTTCTGCCCTTGGGGCCCAGCGTTACTTTGACTGCATTGGCTACTTTATCTAATCCCTGTTTGAGGATTTTTCTTGCATCCTCGCTGTATCTAATTTGTTTTGACATAATTTTATTCTATTATTGCTAAAATATCGCTTTCTGAAGCGATCAAATATTCTTTATCATCGATTTTTATCTCAGTCGGGCCGTATTTTGAAAACAAAACCTTATCGCCCGGCTTTACTGACATGGGAATGAACTTCCCTTCTTCGGTTGTCCTGCCCGGACCAACGGCGATAATTTTACCTTCCTCTGACTTTTCTTTTGAAGCTGTCTCAGGCAAAAAAATACCGGCCTTGGTTTTTTCCTCTTCTTTTACCGGCTCGATTAAAATATGGTCGGACAAGGGTTTAATATTCATGTTTTTATTAATTAATAATTTTTCGATATAATATAAGTTAAAAGATTTCAGGTCTTATGTCAAGTCTTTGAGATATTTTCCGGTGTAGGATTTTTTGTTTTTAGATATATCTAACGGAGTTCCTTCGGCAACAATCTCGCCTCCCTTGTCCCCGCCTTCAGGGCCCAAATCAATAAGCCAGTCGGCATTTCTGATAAGATCCAGATTATGCTCAATGCAGATGACCGTATTGCCTTTTTCAACCAAGCCCCTCAATACCGAGATAAGCTTTTTAATGTCGTCGAAGTGAAGCCCGGTAGTCGGTTCGTCCAGAATATACAAAGTTCTCCCGGTGTCTTTGCGGGAAAGCTCTGTGGCTAATTTAACTCTTTGCGCTTCGCCTCCGGAAAGCGAAGTGGCTGACTGGCCCAGGGCAACATAAGAAAGCCCGACTTCTTTGAGGGTTTTCAGTTTTTCATGAAGCCCAGGGATGTTCCTGAAAAACTCCAGCGCTTCTTCAATGGTCATTTCCAGAACATCGGCAATGCTCTTATCTTTATATATTATCTCCAAAACCTCCTTATCATATCTTTTGCCGCGACATTCTTCGCACTCGATATATATATCGGGCAGAAAATACATTTCCACTTTTTTCTGGCCCTGGCCTTCGCAGGCTTCGCACCTGCCGCCTTTGACATTAAAGCTGAATTTGCCGGCAGAGTATCCTCTTATCTTGGCTTCTTTTGTCGCCGCAAATATGTCCCGTATATATGAAAAAGCTCCGGTATAGGTGGCCGGATTCGATCTGGGGGTCCTGCCGATAGCCGACTGGTCGACTAAAACAACCTTATTCAAGTTTTCAATCCCTAAAATATCCTTATGCTGGCCCGGCTCGTCTTTAGCCCTGTAGAACCTCTTAAGCAGGGCCTTGGCTAAAATATCATTTACCAAAGATGATTTTCCCGAACCGGATACGCCGGTGACGCAGACAAACTTTTCCAAAGGAATTTTAACATCTATATTCTTCAGGTTATTTTCCTGCGCATTTTTAATAGTTAAATATTTCTGGGTTTTAGACTGAGCTTCAGATTTTTTGCAATCAACCTTTATCTTCTCAGGTTCCACTTTTTTCCTTCCTGATAAATAGTCGCCGGTCAGAGTGCGGGATTTCAGAAGCTCTTTGACCGTGCCCTCAAAAACAACCTTGCCTCCGTGCTTTCCGGCTCCCGGCCCTATGTCTATAATCCAGTCAGAGGCCATCATGGTTTGAGGATCATGCTCCACCACTATGACGGTATTTCCCAATTCTTTCAGCTGAACCAAAGTTTCAATAAGGCGATGCTGGTCCCTTGGGTGCAAACCAATTGACGGCTCATCTAAGATATATAATATCCCTGATAGTTTTGAGCTGATCTGGGTGGCCAGCCGTATTCTCTGCTCTTCTCCACCGGCTAATGTGCTGGCTTTTCTGCTCAAAGTCAGATAGGAAAGTCCCACATCAGTTAAGAAATACAAACGGTCAACTATCTCTTTTATTATCCCTGCGCTTATCTTGGAATCCTGGGCGCTTAATTTAGCCCCTAATTTTTTAAAGAATTCTGCGGCTTTACCAACAGACAAATCAGCTATCTTATCTATAGATGATCCATCAACTGTGACCGCCAGAACTTCCGGCTTGAGGCGCTTGCCCTGGCACTTGGGACAGACCTTTATCACCATATACTGCTCGATTTCCTGCCGGGTCCAGTCGGAATCGGTTTCATGATATCTTCTTTCAAGATTCGAAATCACCCCCTCAAAGTCGCCGTCTCCTCGCAGAATAATATCGATGACTTTTTTGGGCAGGTCTTTTACTTCTTCGTCCAAAGAAAAATTGTGTTTGTCCGCCAATCCGGCAAGGGTTGAATAGTAATGGCCCTGCCGGCCTACCTTATGCGACACCCTGCTCCATGGCCAGATAGCGCCCTCAGCCAAAGTTAGGCGCTTATTAGGTATTACAAGCTCCGGGTCTACTTCCAGCTTCTCGCCGAGGCCGGTGCAGGCAGAGCAGGCGCCGTAGGGATTATTAAAAGAAAACAGGCGCGGTTCCATGCCCGGCAGAGATATTCCGCAATCTTGGCAGGCAAAATGCTCTGAGAATATCAAATCATTTTCCCTGGGATCTTTGTTTTTGCCTTTTTTATTTACAATCACAATTCCCCTGCCCAGGCGCAAGGCTATTTCCAAAGAATCGACTAATCTTTTCCTATCTAAATCTTTATTCAAAGACAGCTGGTCAACAACAACTTCAAGAGCATGCTCTTTATTTTTATCTAATTGCTTTTCTAACGCTTCTTCAACAGGGGAAACAAATCCGTCGATTCTTACTCTCATGAATCCGCTTCTTTTTATTTCTTCCAACACAGCATGATGCTCCCCTTTTTTGTTTTTTATAACAGAGCCAAGGATTAAAATCTCCGGGGTTTGTAATTTTAACACCTGAATAACAATCTGCCCGACTGTCTGGCGCGAAATTGGTTTTCCGCAATTGGGACAGTGGGGCTTGCCGATTCTGGCATATAAAAGGCGGATGTAATCGTATATTTCTGTAATAGTCCCGACAGTGGAACGGGGATTATGGGCTGCTTTTCTCTGGTCGATGGAAATGGCCGGGCTTATGCCTTCAATCTTATCAACATCAGGCTTATCCATTACTCCCAAAAACTGACGGGCATAAGCGGATAATGACTCGACATATCTCCGCTGGCCTTCGGCGTATAGAGTATCGAAAGCCAGTGATGATTTTCCCGAACCGGAAAGCCCGGTGATTACCACCAGCTTATTCTTGGGAATATCTAAATCAATATTTTTCAGATTGTGCACCCTTGCCCCTCTGATTCTTATGTATTCGTCTTGCATTTTTTATACACAAAAAGTTTAGTGGTTCATTATACATCTTTATTTCTACCTTTTCAAGGGTATAATAAAAAAGCCTCGGCGAGAAAGGTTCTCGGCGAGGCATGGGCGAATCCCAACGGGATTATTATCCGGGCTGTGATCCCGACAGCTTCTTAGTGATGTAGTCGATGGCATTCCCGACGGTAAGAAGCTTGTCGGCATCGGCGTCGGGAACTTTGAAAACGACATCCCCTTCGCTGAATTCTTCTTCCAGCTCCATGATCACTTCTGTGGAATCGAGGGAATCGGCGGCCAGGTCATCAACAAACGATGATTGGCGGGTAATCTGATTCTTATCGATGCCGAAATGCTCGGCAACAACGTCGATAACGCGTTCTTCAATCGATCGGTCTCCCATCTTTCTTTCTCCTTATGCAGGGGGACAACACATATGCGAGAATTAAGGTGCCACACTAATTATACATATTAATCCTTTGCCTAATTTTGTCAAACTTGCGCAGAGATTGCATTGAACTTAAAAACATGCTATTATGCAATAATAATCCAATGGTAAAATTACTCTCTCAGATTATAGCTGGCATATTAGGCCTATGGCTGGCAGTAATGTTTGTCCCCGGAGTAAAGCTGTCGGTTTTTGCTGATTCTAATTTATTCGGCATTTCCCTTACCGCCCAATGGCAAATCATTCTGGCTTTAGGCATAATCCTGGGATTGCTTAACTTTTTTATAAAACCGGTTCTCAAGGCGCTGGCTCTGCCTTTGGAAATAATCACTCTCGGACTCTTCAGCATAGTTATAAACATGGCTATGATATGGTTTCTGGACCTGATGTTTTACGAGCTGAATATCCCCTGGATGCAGCCCCTTGCATATACTACTCTTATCGTCTGGGCCTTAGCCCTTATTATCCCTAAAATCTTAAATAGAAGTAAAAAATAACATGAATACTATTTTATTCTATTCTCAAATCGCAGTATCAATAATTTTAATCGTGCTCATCGCAATCCAGCAAAGAGGGGCTGCCTTGGGTTCCAGCTTCGGCGGAGGAGGAGAAGTTTATTCCACACGGCGCGGAGCGCAGAAAAAGATTTACTACGCCACCATAATAACAGCGGCTCTGTTTCTGATTCTGGGAATCTTAAACATTTTAATAATATAGCAAATGAAATCCAGAAAGTTTCCTAAGTTTTCGCAATGGAAACAAATTTTTAAAATACTCAAAAGAAACGAGAGAAGAACTCTTGTGATTTTAATGGTTTTAGCCCTGGGCTCTTTCCTGTTCTTGACAATTAATTTGTATGTCAAAAACACGGAAACAGCTCCGGCTTCCGGCGGAATGTATACGGAGGGCATTGTCGGCCAGCCGAGGTTTATAAACCCTATATACGGAGAAACCAATGATGTCGACAGAACCCTTATCGACCTGATCTATTCCGGCCTGATGACCTATGACAAAGACGGAAAAATAGTCAAAGACCTGGTCCAAGATTATCAGATTTCAGAGGACGGAAAAACTTACAGCTTTCAGCTGAAAGACAACTTGTTCTGGCAGGACGGCGTGCCGCTGACGGTTGAAGACATAGCATATACGATAAAAACAATTCAGAATTCAGACTATAAAAGCCCGCTCAGGGCCAGCTGGCTGGATGTGGAAATAGAAAAAACATCAGACAAATCTTTTAATCTGCTGTTAAGAGCCCCTTACAACTCCTTTTTGGAAACCTGCACGGTGAAAATAATACCGCAGCATATCTGGAAAGACGTGCTGCCGGAGAGCTTTGCCTTTTCTTCTTATAATCTGCGGCCAATCGGGTCCGGCCTGTACATGCTCGAAAAACTAGACGCCGGCAATGGCTTTATTAAAAGCCTGTCACTAAAGGCCAACCGCAGATATTATAATAAAATCCCCCATATATCCAGCCTGTCTTTCCAATTCTTTGAAAACAAAGATGAATTGATAAAGGCGGCCAATCAAAAGGCAATCGACGGATTTTCTTTAGCTTCCATGGATAATAACGAACTGCAGGCGGAAAAAGAAGTCAAGCAGGGATGGTTCCAAAACGAAAAGTTCAAATTTTATTCTTTTTCTTTGCCAAGATATTTCGCCGTATTCTTCAACACGCAAAAATCAAAGATCTTTTCCGATAACAACATCACGAAAGCATTGAATTATTCTGTTGATAAACAAGCGCTGGTGGAAAAAATGAGCGCTTCTGTCAAGGGCAAGATTTCTATCGTTAACTCCCCTATTCTGCCCGAATTCTTCGGGTATAACCTGCCGACCGTGTCTTATGGCTTTGATACGGAAGCAGCCGGAAAGCTTTTAGATAAATCCGGCTACAAAGATAACGGCTCCGGACAGAGAGTAAAAGCCGACAGCAAACAGCCTGCCTTTCAATTCAAAAGCTATTTATCGTCAAAATCAAAAGGCGCGGAAGTTACAGAGCTCCAAGGATGCTTATCCCGCCTTGATGATAGTTTTAAAAACCTGCTGCAGGAAGAAACCAGCGGCACCTACGGCAAAGGAACAGGAGCCGCAGTGACAGAATTCCAAAAGAAATATCTGCCGGATATTACTGCTACCGGCGAAGTCGGGCCGTCGACCAGAAAGAAATTGAACGAGCTATGCCTTAAGCCACAAGATAACTCCCTGCCTTTGAAATTTACCTTGACTACCATAAACCAGCCACAAATGGTCCGGGCAGCCAATCTTCTCAAAGACTACTGGCAAAACATAGGGGCGGAGATGGATATAAAAACAGTGGAAATATCAGAATTAAAAGAAATAATCAAAGCCAGAGATTATGATGCCCTGCTTTACGGAGAAGCCCTGGGCGGATTACCAGACCCTTACCCTTTTTGGCACTCATCGCAATCAAACGACCCGGGATTAAACCTGTCGGCATACCAGAACAAAAATGCCGACCAGCTGCTTAAAGACGCCAGAGAAACCTTAGATGAACAAATAAAAGCTCAGAAATACGAGAAATTACAGGATATATTAATTAACGACGCCCCTGCCCTGTTTTTGTACAATCCCGATTACCTCTCCTGGATTTCCGGAAAAATAAAGGGGGTGGATACGACAAAAATAGTTGACCCGGCTAAAAGGTTTTCTAATATAGAAAATTGGTACATACAAACTAAAAGAGTTTGGAAATAGCATGGAGTTTGATTTAATAAAACTTACCCCAGACATACGCAGATTAAACGACATGAAAAATGTTCTCTGTGATCAAAAATGGGCTGAAACATCCCCCGAACTTGAGCTATACTATATGTATCGCGGGGTAGAAAAGAATAATGATTTAAGATACGATATTACAGTTATTCCGGCTAAGATGCTCGGCTCAGAATTTGTAAAAACTAAAGGGCATTATCATTTAGAAAATTGGCAGGAAGTTTATACAGTTTTAGAAGGAACTGCGATTTACTTAATGCAAAAAAGAAAACCTGACGGCGGGATAATGGATGCATATTTTGTAAAAGCGGAAAAAGGAGAATCAATAATAATACCTCCCGGATACGGGCATGTGACCATAAACCCATCTGAAGAACAGGAACTAAAAATGGCAAATTGGATTTCAGAAAACTGCAAAGTTGATTATCTGCCCTACGAAAAAATGCAGGGAGCCTGCTATTACTATACAAAGCAGGGCTGGATTAAAAACGAAAACTACAAATCAGTTCCGGAACTGCGCTTTGAAGAGGCGTTGGAATCAGTTCCTCAAGATTTAAACTTTCTAAAATAAAATATGCCCGGGTGGTGAAATTGGCAACCACGTACGCTTCAGGAGCGTATGCCGCAAGGCTTGAGGGTTCGAGTCCCTCCTCGGGCACAGAACAGCGAAAAATTGATCTCCTAGATTTTTCGCAAAAAATAAAATTAAAAATATAATTTATGATAAAACAGAATAGAATTCAGGTTCCGCATAAAAACCTGCCTGCGCAGGCAGGTAATCTGAGGATTATTCCTTTGGGCGGATGCGAAGAGGTCGGCAGAAACATGACCGTCTTTGAGTTTGGAAGCGATATTGTGATTTTAGACATGGGATTGCAATTTCCGGAAGAGGATATGCCGGGAATTGATTATGTAATTCCCAATGTTGAATATCTCAAAGGCAAGGAAAAAAATATCCGGGGAGTAATATTCTCCCACGGCCACTTGGACCATATCGGAGCCGCCCCCATACTGCTGCAAAAACTGGGCAACCCGCAGATTATCGGCAGGCCGCTTACCATTGAAATGGTGAAACACCGCGTAGAAGACCTTTATCACGGAGCTTCAAAAAAACTGAAGCTTGTCTACGTAAAAGACCTCCAGCAAAAAATCAGCCTGGGCGCCTTTACCTTAAGCTTTTTCCAAATAGACCACAGCGTTATGGATGCAGTCGGAGTAATATTGGAAACTCCGGTTGCAACAGTGATACACCCGGGCGATTGGACAATTGAGAAGAATCCAAGCGGCAGAAAGGCTATCGATTATTTCCATTTAGCCAAATTAAAAAGACCTACCATATTGATGCTTGAGTCTTTGGGCTCTACGGTTTCCAAAGAACCCGTGTCTGAGGAAGAAATGTTAAAAAACCTTTATAACCTCATATCCAAAGCTCCCGGCAGAACGATTATCGCCACATTCTCTTCGCAGATCCAAAGAATAAAACAGATAATGGAATATGCCGCCCAAACCAACAGAAAGGTTGCCTTAGACGGTTTTTCGATGAAGCTGAATATAGAGCTGGCAACCAAGCTGGGCTACATTAAAATCCCCAGAGGGGTTGTAATAACGACAGACAAGGCGCGCAATTATCCTGACAACAAAGTAATCATCGTCTGCACCGGAGCCCAGGGAGAAGAAATGGCAGCCCTCTCGAGAATTGTGGCCGGCAACCATAAATTCATTAAAATTAAAAAGGAGGACACTGTTATATTTTCCTCCTCAGTTATTCCCGGAAACGAAAGAACCGTCCAGCGCCTCAAAGATAATCTTTACCGCCTTTCTGATAACGTTTATCATTCAGACATTATTGATATTCACATTTCAGGCCACAGTAATATAGAGGGCATCAAAGAGATGCTAAAAGAAATACGGCCCAACTATTTCATCCCGGTTTACGCCAATCATTTTATGCTGAAAGAAGCGGCAAAAATCGCCTACGGAATAAACTTCACCAAAGATAAAGTGATCGTGCCGGACAACGGTTCTATAATAAAATTCACCAATCAGGGAGCTGAAGTGCTGAAAGAAAAAGCCCCCACTAACTATGTTTTTGTCGACGGGCTGGGAGTCGGCGATGTCGGAGAGATAGTTTTAAGAGACCGACAGATGTTGGCGGCAGACGGCATGTTTGTTATAGTAGTTATAATAGACAGGCAGACCGGCAGGGTAAAAGGCTCCCCCGACATTATTTCCCGGGGATTCATCTATTTGAGGGAATCCAAGGAGCTGCTTTCACAAACACGCAGAAAAGTAATTGAGATCGTGGACAAATCAGCCGGCCACAACGGCGCCGTCAACTGGACATACGTCAAAGACGAAATACGGAACAAGGTCGGAGACTTTTTAAGCACCAAGACATCAAGAAGGCCGATGATTCTTCCCGTTGTAATTGAAGTATAGTAGAATTAAATAATCAAAAATATGAGAATAGTATCAGGAATACAGCCGACAGGCGACATGCACATAGGAAACTATCTGGGGGCAATAAAGCAATGGATTGCGCTCCAGGATAAGAACGAGTGCGTATTTTTTATTGCAGACCTGCATGCTTTGACAATCCCCTACGACCCAAAGGAGCTGCAGGATAAAATTACGGAAAAGCTTATCTGCTATATAGCGACCGGCCTCAACCCCGACAAAGCCATTATCTTTGTGCAATCTCAGGTAAAAGAGCATGCGGAACTGGCCTGGCTCCTAAACACCGTCTGCCCGGTCGGAGAACTGGAAAGAATGACTCAATACAAAGACAAATCCAAAAAATTCAAAGACAACATCAATGCCGGGCTTCTGGATTATCCTGTTCTGATGGCGGCTGACATTCTATTGTATAAAGGCGAGGCGGTGCCGGTAGGCAAAGACCAGGAACAGCATGTTGAATTAACTCGGACAATTGCCAGAAAATTCAATCAAAAGTTCGGACAGACCTTCAAGGAACCGAAAGAAATGATGCCCAAGTCAGGAGCCAAGATAATGAGCTTGGTTGACCCGAAAAAGAAAATGTCCAAATCAGACGACCCCAAAAGCTATATTTCTCTTTTCGATACC
>CAYVRE010000017.1:8637-13063 GCA_964453095.1 uncultured Candidatus Saccharibacteria bacterium | reverse complement strand
CACCCACTTGATTGCTGGGCCTCCGGCTACTACGGGGCTGTTCTTAATCGTCTGGACTTTGTCTGCCTGGATAACAGCTGTCCGGTCGAGCTGCCTGGCAGGGAAAAACAGGGTGAAGGCGGAGATGCTTGAAAAAACAATCAGGCAGGCTGCCAGCAACAATGAAAACACGCCGGCTGTTTTAGGCGGTATTGGTGTTTTGAAAAGCTCAACCAGTTTGGAGTTCGGGCCGAAACCTTCGGCGTAGACCCTATCGTTGTCTTTTTTACGGCTTTGTTTTTTCATTGAAAAACACGGCTAATTGCATTAGCTAGCTGGAAATATAATAATGGATAATCCTTCGTATCCGCCGGTGGGCAATAATTTTAATGTCGCATTGATGCTGTCTCCAATTTTGATGTCTTCAAATGCGGCGGCTTGCTGGGATGAGTCAACAAAAGAATAAACCTTGACGTTATCCGGCATTGAGACGGATAAATTATCGCCCAAATTATTTAATGTAATATCTCTGCCCTCTATTTTTGTCACTTTTCCGTAGGCTGAAACAGAAGTGATTACCTTTGAAGATAAAATATCAAATGCTTCAGTTCTTACCTTCTGCCGGACTGCGCTTAATTGGGACGCAACGCCCAAGCCGCCGCCGATTAAAAATATCAGCGCGCCGGCTATTATTAAAATTGTTAATTGTTTTTTTTCCATATTTTTTTCTGTCAGGCTAAGCCTGACAGATATTTAATTATATTTATTTATCATAACACTTTCGCATAGCTCAAGCAATATTTTCGTAATGGCTTAAACGTTCTATACTGTAATCCGGCTTCAAAACAATGCACACTGCGTCTATTCCGCAAGGACCGTTCCATTTTTTAACATCCGCGTAAGCTGCGGCGTTTTTCCAAAGTTTTCTCATCTTCTTTTTGTTTATTGTTTCTTCCGGCGCGCCGAAGTTTTCTCCCACCTTTGTTCTTACTTCCACAAAAACTAATTTTTTATTTTTTATTGCAACCAAATCGATTTCTGCGTATTTTGTCCTATAATTTTGTTCTATTATTTCATATCCCTTATCTTCGAGATATCTTTTGGCAATCAATTCTCCAGCCCTCCCTGTCTGTAATTTGTTTGCCATAGAAATTTTCAATTTATAATAAAATTTCCAATTATCAATTTTCAATTTACATTGAATGCTTCAATGATTCATTGCGTCATTTATTGAAAATTGCAACTTGAAAATTGCAAATTAAGCACTTTCGTACGTCTTAGGCCTATATTGCAATGCTTCTGCCATATGAGAAACAGTTATTTCTTCAGAATTGTCCAAATCGGCGACAGTTCGGGCAACTTTTATCATTTTCATATAGGAGCGAGCCGAAAGTTGGAACTTCAAGCTTGCTTGCCTTAAAATTTCTTCCACATCTTTTGCCATTTTGCAATGTTTTTTAATGTGAGCATTTTTCATTTGAGCGTTTGAACAGATAGATTCGTTTTGAAAACGGGCTTCTTGCAGAACCCTGGCCGAAACAACTCTTTGCTTTATTGCTTTCGACGATTCCAATAAATCAGAATTGCTCTGGTTATCGGAAAATTCTGTCGCATCGACTGGCATAACATTGATATGCAAATCAATCCTGTCTAAAATAGGCCCTGAAATTCTCTTTTGATATTTTCTTATTTGGTTTTGATTGCAAATGCAATTTTTTTTAGGATGGTTTAAATAACCGCAAGGGCATGGGTTTGCCGAAGCCACCAGCATAAAATCGGCGGGATACATTACTTTTTGGTTGCTTCTTGAAATAGTCAAATACCCATCTTCCAAGGGCTGTCTCATTGCTTCCATAATTTGGCGCGGAAATTCATTGAACTCATCTAAAAATAAAACTCCTCTATGGGCTAAACTTATCTCGCCCGGATGGGGTTTAGAACCGCCTCCGATTAAACCAACCAAAGAAGCCGTATGATGAGGCGACCTGAATTGCCTGTGAATCATCAAAGAACCCCCCGGCGGAATACTTCCTGCCGCCGAATATATTTTAGTCACTTCCAGCGATTCTTCTTCGTTCAGGGGAGGCAATATGCCGGGCAGCGCCCTGGCCAGCATGGTTTTTCCGGAACCAGGAGAACCTGTCATAATAATATTATGCCCTCCGGCTGCGGCAATTTCCATTGCCCGTTTTGCCTGCTCCTGCCCCAAGACCTCCTTCATATCAAATTCAGCCGGCAAAGGAGTGCTGCCCGGAGCTTCTCTGTAAACAACCGCCTCAATATTTTTTTTGCTTAAAAAATATTCTGAGAGTTGATTCAAATTTTCAATAGGAAAAACTTTCGCTCCTTTGATGGCCGCCGCCTCGTTGGCTGAGTCCTTGGGCACAAAAAGATTTGAAAACCCGAATTCTTTTGCGAAAAGCGCCATTAAAAATGCCCCTTTTGTGTGGCGAAGCGACCCGTCAAATGATAACTCCCCTAAAAATAATGACTTGTTCGGCACGGAAAATCCCAAAACGCTGCTTAAAATACCGACGGCAATCGGCAAATCGTAAAGAGACCCTTCTTTTGGAACATCGGCCGGAGCCAAATTAACCGTAATTTTCTTCGGCGGAAAATCAATGCCGCAGCTTGAAATTGCCGTCCTGACTCTTTCTTTGCTTTCATCAACCGCCTTGTCGGGCAAACCGACAATTTCAAACCCCGGCAATCCTCGGCTTGCCAAGTTCACTTCAACATCCACCTTAATGGTTTCCAATCCCAAATTTGCTATCGAGGGCACTTTAATCAACATAATATTTACCGGCCTCTACGACTAAAACTGCTCTTGACAGACCGGCTACTATTCTATTTCTTTTTACATATGTCCATGTAACCGGTAGAAATTTCCCTTCGTATTCTGAAATTATCAATCCATTGTTTTTTAAAATTTCTTCATAAAGTCCTTTTTGATATTCGGGATGTATTATGTCTATTCCGCAAGGCATAACAGCAATTGTTTTTCCGCCAGCTTTTACTGCTGCGCTATGAGCTGCTTCATCCCCGCCATACATAAACCCTGAGACTATGGTTATTCCGGCGCTGGCTATCTCTGCGACAAATCTTTCCGTTACTCTCCTTCCATAACTTGTTAAATGCCGAGAACCCACGACTGCCAAGCAATTTTTAAAAATATCGTTATTCAAATCACCTTTGTAATATAACTTTTTGGGCGCCGGGCTGCCAATTTCTTTTAATAGCCGGGGATACTTTTCGTCATCTATTTTAATTGTTTGGTTTAAATCCATAATTAAAACTTAACGAAAACTTCCGTGATAAGGAAAATAATATATATAGAAATCAATAGAAGCCCTTCCTTTTTGGTAATCTGCTTTTCTGTTCTGATAACCAAGAAATACAAAATAACGGCTATTATGGTAAATATTCTGGCTGTCAAAAACGGCGAGAAGTCATCAATTGTGAACGGGGTTATTACTGTCACAATGCCCAGAACCAAAGTGGCGCAGACAATCACAGACCCCATTAAGTCGCCGAGAACCAGCCAACCCTGTCCCCTTCTTGCTGAAATTATTGAAAAATATGCTTCCGGGAAAGCGTTTCCAAGGCCGACAATCAGAATACCGACGAGAGCCAGCGACACCCCTAGTTTCTGAGAAAAAATCAGGGCGCTGTTTATGATGACATAAGAAGCGATTAAAAGCAGTATTAAAAAAAGAATCAACTTTAAAATATTGGTTAAAAGCCAAAAAGGGCTGGCGCTGCCTTTGTGTTTCTTCATTGAGCTGTAGACCTTGGTAAAATGCTCTTTTCTTGAAAAAATCCAGGAAGCGTAAACAGCAAAAGCCAACAGCAGAATCACGCCGTCTATCCTGCTTAAATTATGGTCGAAAATCAAAAGCATGGGCAGAACGGCGATTATTGCTGTGAAAATAGCGCTCTTCTGGACTGTCTCGCTTTTGGTCGATGTATATGCTTTTTTCCCGAATAGAACCGCTAAACCCATAACCAAGGTCAAATCAACCAGGTTGCCTCCGACAATGTCGCCGAAAGCAAGCTGGGGCATCCCCCTTAGAGCGGCTGAAACACCGACAAAAAGATTAGGCAGAGAAGTTGCAAAGGCCATGACAAAAAAACCGACCATGAATTCTCGCCACTTCAAATATTTAGCGATATCCACCAATGTTTTGATCAGACCGGCGCTCAGCCAGGAGAGTATCAAACAAGCTGCTATAAAAGTGATGACTTGAAAAAGCATATTATATAAGATACATTATTTGATAGATTATTCCCAAAAGAAAAATTAAGGAAAGCGGATAGATAATAGTTTTCCTGCCGCCTATCTTTTTATACATCAGCAATATTAAAATGCCGTCTATTCCCAAAAATATGCCTCCGATAAAAGATATCACCGGTATGAACGACCTTATGCCCAGCAGAAAAAGTATCA
>CAYVRE010000017.1:0-8537 GCA_964453095.1 uncultured Candidatus Saccharibacteria bacterium | reverse complement strand
ATCGGGCCGTAGGGCAGGAATAAATTTGAAATGTTGAATTTGAAATCTGAAATGAAAATATTGCCTAACTTTATGCCGGCAAAGCCTTTTACAAAAACAACCAGCAGAGTTAAAAGCAAGAGTATTATTGTGGCCAGTTCAACCTTGGCAATGGCCCTGATATCAGAATAAACAAGAATGCTGCCGAGAATGAAATATATAACAACATAGAGAAGGTAGCTCCCGCCAAAAATCGGAGAAAAGGCATTAGTTAAAAAATCCCCTCCGACAATCAGATAAACCAAAAGTACTCCGAACCCTCCCAGAATTGCAGTGGTTAAAGAAACCGCCTCAGCCCATTTCCCAAGATGAAAACCCACAAAGCCGGGAATCCTTTTGAAATCCGGCGTTTTTAAAGCTATCTCTCCGACAATGGTGTTGAGCAAGATAATAATGCAGGTCAGAACTGCCAGATACCCGAGCACCAGCCAGATACTGGTTCTTGACGCGATATACGGCAAGGAAAAAAACCCTACTCCGATTACGCTTCCCGACAGGATAGCAATAGGATAAATATATCTCTTGAATAAATCTTTGGGCATATTCCCCTATTTTATCATTAAAACAAAAAAGGGGCTATACCCCTTGCTGTGGACAACAAACAAAGTTTGCGTTAAAATCATAAAATATGGCCCTATCGTCTAGCCTGGTCCAGGACGCGTGCTTCTCAAGCATAAAACCCGGGTTCAAATCCCGGTAGGGCCACATTATTTTTTACTCGCGTCGTAGTCCGGCGGAATCTGCCAGTAGTTTATTATATACTGCGCTAATTTTTTGAAAACAGGAACTGCTGAAAGAGACGAACTGGAAACCTTGGGATTATCTAATTTTACCAATATCAAAAACTGCGGATTGAAAGCCGGGCCGAAGCCGATAAAGCTCTGAATAGTTTTGTTAGGATCATAGCCCTTAGCGCTCCTCAGCGGAATCTGGGCTGTGCCGGTCTTGCCGGCCAGATAATAACCTGGGATTCTGGCTCCGCTGCCAAAGCCTTTTTCCACAACGCTTACCATCATCGGGATTAACTGAGAAATGGTTTGCTGGGAGACAATCTGGCTGGACAGCTGGGGTTTTGTATAAATTTCCTCGTTGCCATCGACAATCTTTTCAACTATATACGGCTTGACCAGCTTTCCGCCGTTGGCCAGCGCGCAAAAACCGCTGGCAAGCTGGATGGGAGTCAGCTCAATGCCCTGGCCGAAGCTGGCTGTTGCAAACTCCATATTCAGACCTTTTTTTAAGTTTTCATTACGGGAATATGCTTCTGCCTGCAAATCAATGCCGGTTTTTCCGGCAAAACCGAACTTGTCGAAATAGTCTGAGTATATTTCATGCGGAATCAGCTGGGAAACAAAGACTGCTCCGGTGTTTACTGAGTTTTCCAAAACCTGGGTCATTGTCTGCAACCCGTATTTTTTCTTGTCAAAATTACGAATTGTGTCCGGGCCGAGTTTGACGAATCCCTCATCGACAAAAGTCGTGTCAGGGGTTATTTTTCCTTCGTTCAAGGCCATTGCCATGGTAAAGGGCTTCATCACAGAACCCGGCTCATAGAGCTTCTGCACCGCTGTGTTCTGAAAAATATCCAGATTCTTTTGCTTAGAATATTGATTGGGGTTAAAGGCCGGTAAATTGGCCATGGCTAAAACTCTCCCGGAATCCGGCTTCATTACTATCACCTGCCCTGATTCAGCGCCCAAATCGCTTATCGCCTCGCTCAACAGAGATTCCGCCTGAAATTGTATATTGTAATCAATTGTAAGATAGAGATCCGATCCGTCCAGGGATACTTGGCTGTCATCAAAAAAAATAGAGCCTAATCCTCTTTTTTCCTCTTTAATGCCTATCTTGCCTTTTAAAGCATCTTCATAATATCCTTCTATGCCATACTGGCCGGTGCTGTCGCCGCCGACGAAGCCGGCCAGCTGGGAAGCCAGGCCTTCTTGCGGATAATATCTGCCCGGCTCATTCTGCCAGTGCAAACCCTTAAGATTAAGGGCTTTAAACTTTTCCAATTCATCAGCTGTCAAATCTTTTTTTATAACTGCATAATAATCGCTGCTTTCCAGCTTTAAAAGTATCTGGTCTTTGGTAATATCTTCGAGATTCTCAGCCAGAGTTTCGGCAAAATATGATTCATCATTAATCTCGTTGGGCGTGGCATAAATTGTCCACTCCTCTTTATTAATAGCCAAACTCTTTATTTCCCCCGATCCCTTAGCCCCTTTGCTCTCCCGGCTGTTATCAAAGAATATCTCCCCCCTGATGCCCTGAATATTACTAAAGCCCGTCTGCTGGCCCAAAGCCTGAGCCTGATAAAGATTATGATTTAAAATTTGCAGAAAAAATAGGCGGCTAATAATAGCTGCCCCAAAAATTAGAATGAAAATGAAAATTAAGTTTATCCGCCAGCTCTTAATGTTTTTCATTTCATATTGTTGAAAGCAAAGGAGGTGTCCAATATTTGTATATATCTTACCGAGGTGGTCTTTTGAAAATTCAACGCTTGTGTCTTGGCCAAAACCTGACCCAAGAAACCGCTTTCAGCAAAGCTGACTTCCAGATTATTGCTTTCTCTGGAAAGCTGGCCGATCTCTTTTTGATATTTACTTATTAAATATGTTCCTCCGGTCAGGCTGCTGATTTGATAAACATAAAAAACCAAAAGCAGTGAGGATGCGAGAACCCCGGCCAGACAAACTATTCTCCAGTTCATTTCAGGAAGTTTGGCGGAATTAGAATAACTGAGAACTGCTGTTGTCATGCTTTTATATTTTTATTACTGCCCTCAGCTTGGCAGACCGGGAGCGCGGATTTTCCCGGAGCTCCTGGGATGATGCTGTTACGGGCTTTTTTGTTAATATTTTGATTATTCCTTCCTCGGCTGTTTTTTTAAAGAAATTTTTGACAATTCTGTCTTCTAAAGAATGAAATGATATTACCACTAATCTTCCTCCGGGAGACAAAACTGAAATGGCTTGCGGCAGAACCCTTTTGAGGTTTTCCAATTCGTCATTAGCCGCGATTCTCAAAGCTTGAAATGTTCTTGTGGCATAATGGATTTTTCCCCTCCAATAGGCCGCCGGTGTCGCATCTTTGATTATCTCTATAAGCTGGAAAGTGGTCTTGATCCTGCCCTGCTTTCTCTGCTCAACAATATTCTTGGCAATCTTCTTGGCAAACTTTTCTTCGCCGTATTCTGCCAGAATTCCTGCGATTCTTTCCTCCGTCCATTCGTTGACGATTTTTTCGGCTGTAAGGTAGCTATCGTCGTCGCTGTATCTCATGTCCAGGCCCTGATCTAATTTGAAGGAAAAGCCTTTTTCCGATCTTTCCAGCTGAGCCGACGACATTCCGATGTCCAGCAATATTCCGTTAACCGTCTGAAAATCATTTCTCTCAACAATCTCCTGCAGATTGACATAGGAATCATTGACTAAAATTATTCTGTCTTTAAAATTTACCTCCAGCCACTGGCTGGCTGAAATCTGCTGAGGGTCCAGATCAATTCCCAGCGCCTTTCCGTCGGGCTTGTTCCTTTCCAGAATTAAAGTTGAATGCCCTCCTTCGCCTATGGTGCAATCAACGAAGTTTTCGTTCTGGCTAGGGCTCAATAATTCCAAGACCTCTTTTTTAAGAACTGCTGTATGTATCATTGTGTTTTAAATCCCTAATGGGCCAAGTTTTGAAACAATTTCTTCAACTCCCTTCTCAGCCGCCTTTCTGTATGATTCCCACTTTTCCGAATCCCAGACTTCCAAACGGTTGGACAATCCGCAAATGACTACATTCTTTTTCAGGCCTCCATAAGCTTTCAAATAGTCAGGAATAAGTATTCTGCCTAATTTATCCAGACTGACTTCCATGGCTCCGGCCAGCATAATTCTGGTAAAAGACCTGGCCTCGGATTGCGAATAAGGCAGATTACCGAGCTTCCCGGATATTACTTCCCATTCCTTCTGCGTGTAAATAATCAGGCAGCTTTCTACTCCTTTGGTTATAATCACTTTGTCGCCTAATTCTCCCCTGAATTTAGCTGGTAGAGCCAGGCGCTTCTTGCTGTCAATTGTGTGCTCGTATTGGCCTATTAACATGTTATTAGTTATACACAGGTTTAATGAGTTCTCCCACACTTATCCACATCCTCCCACTTCTCCTTATTTATAGCCCACATTATAGCACTTGGTCAACACCTTGCCCCATAAAGCTATTTTGTTCGTAAATTAAGGCATTTCTCCACCAGTTATCCACAGATGACTTTTCGACTATTGTCGCACAATGGCAGTTGTGCACAAAAAAGCTCCACCAAGTGGAGCCTGAGTATTGGGAACCTATACATGCGCTGGAACCATAGCGCCTTCAGAAGCCAGGCAATTTAAGGCCTCTGTCGCATTATCAAACTCTCTGATATATTCGCCGGTGGAATGTATCACGTTGCACCGGCACTCGGGAATCTGAACCCACAGGATATTTATCCTGTAAAAACGGCCGCTGGTGTCGAGCACCTGGCCGAGCCACCAGCCCATTCCGGCTGCCGGCCTTACTGGGATAACAAACTTTTCTCCGCGGCTATCGCACATAGCAGTTCTCCTTTGCAAAAGCATTGTGAAAGAACGGGATAAAATCAAAAATCCTCCGGCGAGGAGGATTTTGATGTAGATTCTTTATTTTACTTCTTCTTTTATTATCAAAAACCTCCGGGCTTTAATCCCAATAAAAGCAAGCTCAACAATAAGCTGGCTGAAAGGTTTTTATTTAATTTTGCGCGAATAGTCTTTTCCATATCTCTATTTTGTATTATTACAAAACCAAGCTTGTCTGTCAATTGTCGGATGCCGGATTGATAACCAATTCAAAGGTTTCCGGGTCAATCTGAAATCTGTCTGTTTTTTTAATCTTATCTCCTAGCAAAGCTTGCGCCACCGCGTTTTCCACTTTGTCCTGCAGCACTCTTCTCATTTCTATGGCGCCGTAGGCCGGCTTGTAAGATAATTCAACTATTTTTTCTTTCAAGGGCTCTGTAATTTCAAAATCAATTTCTTTTTCCTTAAGGTTTTTCTGCAGGGCACGCAACATTAATTCCGATATCTTTAATAAATTGTCTTTTGTCAGAGGATGGAAAATAACGGTGGCATCGAAACGGTTGATGAACTCCGGCTTATACGTCCCCCTTTCAAAAAGAACCTCTAAAAGCTCGTCTTTGACAATTACCTGGCCGGATTCAACTTCTTTAAATATCATATCGGCCCCGGCATTGGAAGTGCAGATGATTATGGTGTTGGTGAATACAACCTTTCTGCCCTGCCCGTCGGTGATATGGCCTTCGTCCAAAACCTGCAAAAACAAATTGAGAATATTGGGATGGGCTTTTTCAATTTCATCAAGTAAGAGCAAAGAAAAAGGAGTTTCTCTTACCGGAGTTGTCAAAAGGCCCTGCATTTCCACCGGGCTGACTGCTCCCACCAGGCGCGGGATGTCTGAAATCGCCTGAAACTCGGACATATCCAGGCGGATCATCTTTTCCTCTGAACCGAAATATATCTGCGCCAGGGCCTTTGAGGTTTCTGTCTTCCCCACTCCGGTCGGTCCCAGAAACAGAAAGGTTCCCATCGGCCTCTTTTTTGAAGCAATACCTGCCCTGGCTCTTCTCATGGCAATAGATATTTCTTTTACCGCTTCTTCCTGGTTAACAATTCTGTTATGGATGAGGCTTTCCAAATTAAGCAAAGTTTCCTTTTCCTTGGATTCCATCTTGCCGACCGGTATTTCTGTTTTTTTGGAAATGAGCTCGGCTATATGGTGGGGCAACACTACTTTTTTCTTAAGCGTCTGCACATAAACAACCGCCTCGTCCAGAATATCCAAAGCCTTCTTGGGAAAGGGCAGGCTGGGCATGTATCGACCGGTTAAATTAACTATCTCGCGGATGCTGGGATACAATATCAGCATTTTATTCTTATACTCCAATTCCAAGGCAGAACCCTGCAGCACTCTTATTGTTTCCGCTTCTGTAATTTCCTGCACTTCCACCTTCCTGAAAAAATCCAGAAAAGAAGGATTTCTCTCTATATTTCTATGAAGCCCGTCAAAGGAGGTTATGCCCACGAATTGGAAGCTGGGCGCAGCCAGATATTTTGAAAGTATGCCGGAGATGTCAACTGCTCCGGGCTTTTTGACATCCTGGGCCACAAAGTTCTGAATCTCGTCGATTACTAAAATAACATTGCCGGCCGCCAGGGCTTCCTGAAAAATCTGGTCTAAAATAGTTTCCAATCTTTCAAAATCCTGGACTCTGGCTGAAAGCGAAACAAGATCCAGTTCCACCACTCTTTTATTATTCAACTCAGGCAGGCTTGTTCCCAGATAGCATTTCTGGGCTATAGCTTCAACTATGCTCTTCCTGCCCGTGCCTGAGTCGCCGATTATTAAAGCATTGCTCAGCTTTGACCTGGCCAAAATCATTTCTGTTTCCTCTATCTCTTTTTTATGGCCGACTATTTCCCTGAATGTCCAGTTGGAAACAATTCTTCTCCAATCAATTGAGAACTGGTCCAAGGTTACGGTGTATCCGGACGACCAGTCCTTTCCCAAAGATCCCTGTCTGGCCAAATTTTCATAGGTCCAAAACTGTTTGCTTCTTTTTAAAGACTCTTCGGCTGAATCCAGCCAGAAGGTCATGTTCTCCACATCTTCTTTTTTCAAATCATTATCAATCAAAATCTTCTTAAAAAATCCATCGCATCTGGCCAGCCCGACCAAGATTTCTTTTTCGCCTATTGTTTTGCGCTGCCTGTCTTTGGTAATTTTCATCGCCTGGATGATTGTTTCTTCAAAGTCATCGGAAAAAGATCCGTCGTATTTTTCCGATTTCTGCATCTTTTCCATATAGTTTTTCAAATCCTCCTGGAGTTTCTTGGTGTTTATTCCGAGACGGAAAGAAATCAGATTAATATCTTTGCTCATTTTAAGCGCAGAGAGCATGAGGGAAGTCGAATTATTCTGAATTTTCCTTTTCCGACAGAAATTAATTGAATCCTCAACAATTTCCGCCGCCTCCAAGCTTAAATAATCCGCCGGATTATCTCCTCCGATAATCTCCGGCCTTTTGATTTTCAGGCTGGTAAATAGGGAAAGGTTATAGAATATGAGATAAAGGCTCAAAAACAAAACGGATGATTTTACTGCTATCCTGCCGGAAACTGCGCCGAAAAAAGAAAGAGCCACAAGGCACAGGGAGATAACCAGCAGAAATAGAAAAAGCTGGCTTAAAAACCCGGCCCACTTAAAAAGCGGAAATCTTTTTCTTCTCACCGCCCGGAATACAGCTGTTTTTTTTAATTCAAAATTAAACATATTAAAATGCGAATCCGTAAAAAAGCCCTCCGATTGCTATAACTGGCACAAGCAGCCAGATGATAAAAACAACAAGACCGGCGATGACTACAAAAACCTGCAGGAGAATGCCGGTTATGATCAGGACGGTTCTCATTATGGCGCCTAAAATCCTGGAAAAGATATTAGATACCAGGGTGTTAAAAAACTCCACCACATCAAATCCCTTGGGATATCTCCAGTTATATCTGCGCCAGGGCGCGAAGAATGTTTTCAGAAGCTGAGGCACTGAAAAATAGTTTGCGGCGAACATAAAATAGTTATTCCAGGCCTGCAACAAAAACTTGGGCATTTCGTAAAACTGCCATGAAAGCCACAAAGAAAATACGTTTTCTGTCTGCATTCTTCTATTTTAACTCTTTAATCATCTTTACGCCAATATCCGCCACCTTGCCTCCCCCGTAAATCAGAACCCACATCAGAATCATCCAGGTTATGAGGTTAAGGGTATTGTTTATCAGATCTATGGGCAGAATTTTTATCAGCGCGTTCTGCATCTGCTTCTGGATATCAAGGGGGCTGGCTTTTTCATCCACCTGCAAACTTACCGGCTTTGTGAACACCTGAGCCGGAACCGCTTTGCCGGTAAAGATATTATATGTCTGCCACAGTGGCATAACTATCAGTAGGATGCCAATTAACAGTAGAACGTACCCTATGATTTTATTTGTTTCCATAGATTAATTATTAATTATTATTCTTTAATATTTCCTGACGGATATCTTCGGGAATCGGTATTTCTTCTCCTGGCTTGGAGACGCCCGGGTAGCGCCAGGCGCTGATTATCTTTCTGAAATCCTTGACGTCTTTATACATCAGCCAGATTTCTCCCGGGGTCTTCTTGGGCCGCTGCCAAGCCCTGGCCAGGCTTATCTGCTTGGTTTTGAAGAATACCTTGTTGGTTTTCATAACAGCGGTAGTGCCGGGCACAATTCCCTGCTCCTTCCTTTCCGGATTGCGTAATATCCCCAGAAGCTTCATCCTGGATAAGCCGTACTGCCTCATCTTTATCTTCGAATGCTCTGTCCAATGCAATTTTCTTGTGCCCCGAGGGGTATTAAAAACTTGGGCCATATTTTGGTGGGCATTATAGGAATCGGACCTAT
>CAYVRE010000016.1:0-13383 GCA_964453095.1 uncultured Candidatus Saccharibacteria bacterium | reverse complement strand
TGGGCGGTCTTTTTGCTATAAGGTTTAAAAAAAAGGTTCATTATATCATGGCCTTCGCGGCCGGGGTTTTGCTCGGGGTGGTAAGTTTCGAAATCCTTCCGGAGATTATCGAACAGGTAAGGATTCACGATTTTAATTCCATTGAGCCGATGATTGCTTTGGTTTTAGGATTTTTGCTTTTTCATATTTTAGAAAAGACCATTTTAATACAGCACTGCCACGATGAGAACTGCGTTGGCCATAAACACCCGCATGTGGGCGTTGCTTCTGCGTCGGCTTTAATAGGCCATAGTTTTATAGACGGAGTTGGTATCGGCCTTGGCTTCCAAATCAGTCCGGCTGTCGGGATGCTGGTTGCTATTGCAGTAATGTCCCACTCTTTCACGGACGGATTGAATAGCGTTACGCTGATGCTTGCCAATAACAACACCGAGAAAAAATCTAAGATGTTTTTATATCTTCACTCCATGGCGCCGGTCTTAGGAGCTGCATCAACCTTGTTTTTTAAGGTTTCGCCGCATTTTTTAGTTTTATACCTTGGATTTTTCGCCGGGTTTCTGCTTTATCTCGGCGCCAGCGATATTTTACCCGAGGCGCATTCTAAAAAGAGTTCATATAAATTAATAGGGCTTACCTGTCTGGGCGCATTGTTCGTTTTCATTATTGCCAGATTTGCGGTATAATATACTAATTATTAATAATATATTTAAAACTATGGAAGAAAATAAAAAGAACACCGGCATGGCTGTCGTGGCTTATCTCATTTTTTTCATACCCTTGATGACAGATGCCAAGAATGATCCATTTGTGAAATATCATGTCAGACAGGGTATAGTTTTGCTCATATCAGCTATTATTGCCTGGCTGATAATCCAGACGCTGCCTGTTGTGGGCTTAATTATAGCTCCGCTGCTGAACATAGCCATAATCGTGCTGTTAATTATCGGGATTATCAATGCAGTTAAAGGGGAGGAAAAGCCCCTGCCTCTGATAGGACAGTTCGCAGATAAGGTCAAAATTTAAAAAACTCTTGCAATTTTGAAAAATCAGGTGTATAATTGACCTGATTTTTTCATTTTTAATTATATCGCTACGCTACGTAAACTTATGGAAGAAATATCATTAAAAGCCCAGGAGTTGTTTAACATAGGGGGATTCGGCTTTACCAACAGCTTAGCTCTGACTTTAGTTGCTTCTTTGGTTTTAATATGTTTTTCCTTTGTTGTCAGTAGGAGGGTGCGCCTGGTGCCGGGCAATCTGCAATCGGCTGTTGAGATGGGCATGGAATATTTTTTGGACCTGATGGAATCAACTTTGGGCAGCATGGCAAAAGCTGAAAAGTATTTTCCATTGATTGCCACTATTTTTATCTTCATTCTTACATCAAATCTTTTAGGCATACTTCCGGGAGTAGGGTCTTTGATGTTCGAAAATCACGGCGGCGAAGTGCCGTTTTTTCGTTCTCCGGCAGCTGACTTAAACTTTACTTTGGCTTTTGCCGTAATTTCCGTGCTCATCACTAATATTATAGGCATGGCCTCGGTGGGGATATTCAAGCACCTGGGAAAATTCTTCAACTTCAAGGGCCCGATAGATTTCTTTATAGGGATACTGGAATTGATTTCCGAAGCCGCCAAGATTATTTCCCTTTCCTTCCGATTGTTCGGCAATGTTTTTGCCGGAGAGGTGCTGCTTACGATAATTTTCTTTTTAGCCCCGTACTTTATCCCATTGCCATTTATGCTGCTGGAGATTTTCGTCGGCCTTATACAGGCCTTTATCTTCTCCATGATTACATTGGTTTCAATAGCTTTGCATACAGCAGAGCATGAACATTAAATAAAGGTCAGATACAAGAATATATTAAAATATTATTAATTAACAAATAACATGGACGCAGAATCAATTCGTTTATGGGCGACAGTCGGAGCCATTGCCATCGGTACCATATTCCCTGCAATATCTATTGGCTGGATCGGTTCATCTGCCGTGAAATCAATCGGCAGGAATCCTGAAGCGGCTTCAAAGGTGCAGACAATGGCAATTTTAGCTATTGCTTTCGCCGAAGCTATCGCTATCTATGCATTGGTGGTTGCTTTGATAGTGAAGTTCGTCGCTTAAAACCTGAAGTTTGCCCCGACTTTTTGGAGGGGCAAGATTTAGATTTTAAAATATATAGAAATTACGCTTATATAATTATCGCATTCGGTCGAAATGAAAATAAATTTTCATTTCTTCCTCATTTATAATTATGGAAAACGAATTACTATTTCAATTAGGCATAAACTGGAAGCTGTTTTTGAGCCAGGCAGTCAACTTTTTTATACTCTTAATTGTGCTTACCTTCTTTGTGTACAAGCCCCTGATCAAGGTTATAAAACAAAGGAATCAGAAGATAAAAGAGGGTTTGGATAAAGCCGAGGAAGCGGATGTAAGATTAAAAGAGATCGATGTTATCGGAAAAGGGAAAATAAAGGAAGCCGAGCAGCAGGGGATTAATATATTAAAAGACACGGAAAAGAAGGCTAAGGTTTTAGAGCACGAATTGCAGAAGAAGAATGAAGAAAAGCAGGTTCAAATGCAGAAGGAAGCCGCAGAGCAGCTGAAAAAGCAGTTAGAGGAGAATAAAAAGGTTGTTCTGGCGCAAGCCGCTGAATTAGTTAAGAAGACGATAATAAAAACAGTCGGATTAAAGCCGGATGCAATAGATGAGGCGCTGATCAAAAAAGCAGTGACTGAAATAAAAGATGAAAACCAATAAATCAAAGCTATACGCCAAAGCCTTGGCGGAAATACTTTTCAAAAAAGGAATTGATGAAACAAAAGTTATAAACAACTTTGTAAAGCTTTTAATTAAGACGGGGCAGGAGAGAAAAGCAAAAGAAATTCTGGATTCAGCCGAAGATTTGCTTCTGTCAAAACAGGGGAAAAGAAAGATTACCCTTGAAACAGCCAGGCGTTTGACTGCCGGCAATAGGGCTTTGTTAAAAGAATTTGGGAAGGAGGGAGATGTTGTCAAAGAAAAGGTAGACCATGAGTTGATTGCAGGCGTTAAAATAACAATAAACAATGAAAAGCAATTCGATAATTCAATGTTAAATAAATTAAACAACATCTTATAGAAATGGTTTCACCATTTATATAATTAATCTTTCGGTCGAAATGAAAATTTATTTTCATTTCTTCCTCAATCATAATTATGAGCCAAGAAATAATAGAGAAAATTAAGCAAGCCATAGAAGGATTCAAAGATACTACAGAGTGGGAGGAAATAGGAAAGGTTGTGGAAGTGGGGGATGGAATATTAAAGATATCCGGGCTTTTGAATGTGCAAGCGCAGGAAGTTTTAGTTGTAGAGTCCGGCGATAAAAAAGTAAGGGCTGTTGCCTTGAACTTAGAGGAAGATTCCGTCGGCGCGCTGGTGTTGGGAGATTCAGGTGAAATTAAATCAGGAGACACGGTTAAAAGGACAAAACAGCTTTTATCCATTCCGGTAGGCGAACAGTTGCTTGGCAGGGTTGTTGACCCTCTCGGGAACCCTATAGATGGAAGGGGTCCCTTGTTTTCGGAAAAAGACAAGCCGCAGTTTAATTTACTGGAAAACGATGCGCCTAACGTTATCAACAGAGAATCAGTAAATTCCCCCTTGCATACAGGAATCAAAGCTATTGATTCCATGATTCCGATCGGCCGGGGGCAGAGAGAGCTGATAATCGGCGACAGGCAGACAGGAAAGACAGCAGTGGCTTTAGATATGATAATCAACCAGATTCAGGATAATCCCAAGAATCCTCCGGTTTGTATTTATGTGGCAGTCGGACAAAAAGAATCCAAGGTTGCTAAAATTGTTGAAACGCTAAAAAACAATAATGCATTTTCATATACTATTGTTGTTTCAGCTTCAGCCTCCAGTCCGGCTTCTTTTTGGTATCTGGCTCCATTTGCCGGATGCGCTATTGGAGAATACTTCAGAGATAAAGGAAAAGATGCCGTTGTGGTTTATGATGATTTATCAAAGCACGCCTGGGCATATAGGCAGATTTCTCTGCTTTTGAGAAGACCGCCGGGAAGAGAGGCCTATCCCGGAGATGTTTTTTATCTGCATTCAAGATTGCTGGAAAGAGCAGCTAAGCTTTCAAAAGAGAAAGGAGGAGGCTCTTTAACCGCTTTGCCGATTATTGAAACGCAACTGGGAGATGTTACTGCCTACATTCCAACCAATGTGATTTCAATTACCGACGGGCAGATATATCTGGAGTCAGATCTATTTTATCAGGGCATGAGGCCGGCTGTTAACGTTGGTTTGTCGGTTTCTCGAGTTGGAAGTTCGGCACAAACAAAAGCCATGAAAAAAGTTGCAGGAAAATTAAGACTTGAATTAGCCCAATTTCGCGAATTGCAAACATTCGTTCAGTTTGCCAGTGATGTTGATGAAGCCACAAAACAAAGGATTAACAAAGGAAGAATTGTAACGGAAATATTAAAACAATCTGACTTGGCTCCGATTTCATTTGAAAAGCAGGTCTTGGTTTTGTACGCAGCCCTCAATGACTATTTTGCCAAATTCAAACCGGAAGAAATGCAGACGATAGAGCAAAAGTTTATTGAATATATTGATAACTTGCACAAAGACATAATTGAAACAATAAAAAAAGACAGACAGATAACAGACGAAACAGAGGAGAAGATCAAAGAAGTTATAAGTTCATTTATAGAAAGCCAGAATTAAATGGAGTCACCGCAGAATATAAAAAAACGGTTAAAATCCGTTAATAATATAGGACAAATAACCAAGGCAATGGAGCTGGTTTCGGCTACAAAGATGAGAAAATCCCAGCAGATTGCTTTGGATTCCAGGCCTTATGCTTTTGCAGCCTTGGATTTGCTGGCCAATGTTTCTCTTATAGAAAAGGAGCTGCCCGAGCTTTTAAAGCACAGGAAGAATATAAAAAAGGTTCTCTTCATTCTGGTTGCTTCCGATAAAGGATTGGCCGGTTCGTTCAATAGCTCTGTATTTAAGAAGTTTGAACAGCACATTAAAAGAGATGCGGATAAATACGCTGATGAAGAAAAAATGTTTATCGCAGTCGGAGAAAAATCTTCTGCTTATCTTTCAAAAAAGGGTTTTAATATTATTAAAAAGTTTGTGCAGGCAGGGGACTACGCAAATCCGGAACAGGTTTACCCCCTCGCTGACTTTATCGTCGACGGTTATTTGGAAAAGAAATGGGACAGAGTCGTTATTATCTCAACCCACTTTAAATCCGCTTTAAAACAGGAGCCGCATATCAGAAGATTTTTGCCGATTGATTTTGACCACATTGCCGACGCGGTAAGGGAAATAGTGCCGGAAAGGGGCAAGTTCGCTGATTTAATAAAAGAGCACGGCGTTAATTTCGTTCCCAGCAGGAATAAAGAAAAAGATTATCTGATCGAGCCGTCTCCTGAAAAGGTTTTAACAAAGCTGGTAAGGCACCTGTGTTTTATGGAAATGTATCACTTGATTTTGGAAGCCAACGCATCAGAGCATTCAGCCAGAAGAATGGCCATGAAAACAGCATCCGATAACGCTCAAGACTTAGGAGAAGCATTGAATCTGCAATATAATAAATCCCGACAGTCCAAAATAACAACAGAAATTTCGGAAATCAGCGCAGGAGCCGAAGCATTAAATTAAAATTTAAAATATATAAATAAAATATTATGAATAAAGGAAAAATCATACAGCCTTCTATATATTTTTTCAATGAAGGGTGCGAGCAGCTTGTCGAGGTTATTAAAAATATTAAGTATTAAAAGATAAACATTATTATGAACAAGGGCAAGATCATACAGATTATAGGGCCGGTGGTCGATGTGGAATTTGAGGAAGGAGCCAAGCTCCCGGCTATTTACAACGCGCTGAAAATAAAACATGGGGAGGATGAAATAGTTTTGGAGGTTGTCAAACACCTTGATCTGACAAAGGTAAAAGCTATTTCTTTGCAGTCGACCGACGGATTGAAAAGGGGAACAGAAGTCGAAGACACGGGGAACCAGATTTTAGTTCCGGTTGGGCCGGAGGTGCTGGGAAATATCTTTAATGTCGTTGGCCAAACCTTGGAAAAAAGTAATACAAAGTTTAAAAAGCATTGGCCGATTCACAGGCCTTCTCCGGCCTTTACGGAGCAGGCAACTAAGACGGAAGTTTTTGAAACAGGAATCAAAGTAGTTGATTTAATCGCTCCGTTTATTAAAGGAGGCAAAGTCGGATTATTCGGCGGAGCCGGAGTGGGAAAAACAGTTTTTTTGCAGGAATTGATCAGAAATGTGGCTGAAGAATCAGGAGGAGTTTCGGTTTTTGCCGGAGTCGGGGAAAGAACCAGGGAAGGAAATGATTTGCACAGGGAAATGAAAGAATCCGGGGTTATTAATAAGACAGCTTTGGTTTTCGGCCAGATGAACGAAGTTCCCGGAGCCAGGGCCAGGGTCGCGTTATCAGCTTTAACAATGGCGGAATACTTCAGGGATGAAGAAAAGAAAAACGTACTTTTGTTTATAGACAATATTTTCAGATTTTCCCAGGCAGGTTCCGAAGTTTCAACCTTACTGGGCAGAATGCCGTCAGCCGTGGGATATCAGCCGACATTGGCCTCAGAGATGGCCGAATTGCAGGAAAGGATTACTAGCACCAAGAACGGCGCAATCACCTCCGTGCAGGCCATTTACGTGCCTGCAGACGATATCACAGACCCGGCTCCGGCCACAACCTTCGCGCATTTGGATTCAACTATTGTTTTGTCCAGAGCATTAACAGAAATCGGAATTTATCCGGCTGTGGATCCGCTGGCTTCAACTTCAACGGCTTTGGACCCGAAGATAGTGGGCGAGAAGCATTATCAGGTTGCCAGAAATGTTCAAAAAACATTGCAGAAGTATAAAGATTTGCAGGATATTATCGCAATTTTGGGCATAGAAGAATTATCAGAAGAAGATAAAAAAACCGTTAACAGAGCCAGGAAGATTCAGAGATTTCTGTCCCAGCCGTTCTTCGTTGCAGAAAACTTCACCGGCAGGTCCGGTAAATACGTGAAGCTTGAAGACACTATCCGAGGGTTTGAAGAAATTCTGGAAGGCAAGCACGACGATGTTCCGGAAGAAAACTTCTATTTAAAAGGAGGAATAGAAGAAGTAAAATAACAGAAAATGAAACTTTCGGTTTATTCATTAAAAAACATTCTATTCCAGGGCGATGCCTCGCTTTTGAATTGCAAAACAATGACAGGTGAGATTACGGTTTTAGATAATCACGAGACATTGATCACTGTTTTGTCAGCAGGCACTATAAAAATAACTGATAAGCAGGGGAAAGAGCATTTCTTCCCGGTCAAGTCAGGATTTTTGGAAGTGAGGGAGAATAATGAGGCCCGCTGCATAGTTGAACAATAAAATGCGCTACCAGGAGATTATTAAAAGATTAAAGGCGCAGAAAAATCCCAAAAATGTTGAGGGCATGGCAAGATTCGGCATCAGGCCCAAGACGAAGGTCTATGGGATATCAATGCCGGAGATAAGGAAGCTGGCCAAGGATATATCAAAGAACCACCAATTGGCGCTGGAACTTTGGGAATCCGGAATCCATGAGGCCAGGATTTTATCCGGGCTTATCGCTGAGGCGGAAGAGCTGACGGAAAAACAGATGGAAAAATGGGTTAAGGATTTTGATTCTTGGGATATCTGCGACCAGGTTTGCATGAACCTTTTTGATAAGACGAAATTAGCAGAGAAAAAGATTTTTGAATGGGAAAAAAGAAAAGAGGAGTTTGCCAGGAGAACAGCATTTTCTTTAATGGCAGCTCTGGCTGTTCATAATAAAGAGCTGGAGGACAAGGAGTTTATAAAATTCTTTCCCCTAATAAAGAGGGCGTCTACCGACGAAAGAAACTTTGTCAGAAAAGCGGTTAATTGGGCTTTGCGCCAGATCGGCAAGAGAAATAAAAAGTTGAACAAAGAAGCAATAAGATTAGCCAAGGAAATCCAGAGAATTAATTCAAAATCAGCCAGGTGGATAGCTAATGACGCAATCAGGGAATTAATAGGTGAAAACGTGCAAAAAAGATTAAAGACATGAAGATGTTAATAAAAGTATTAATATTAGCGACTGCGATTGCGGGACTCATCCTTCTATTTTTTTATTTCTCAGATATTCTGCGGGCGCCTGATCTTAATTTTGAAACAAATCCGCAGGTTTGCTATGAAAGCCATTGTTTTGATGTCGAGCTGGCGGAAACCGCAGAGGATCGTTCCGAAGGGCTAATGAATAGAGCAAGCTTGGACAAAAATCGGGGCATGTTGTTTATTTTTGAAAAAGAGGAGGTCTATCCTTTTTGGATGAAAAATACATTGATACCTTTGGATATAGTCTGGCTGGATAACGACGGACGGGTTGTATACATCAGCAAAGATAATCAGCCCTGCGACCAATATAACTGTTTTATGATTAATCCCGGGGTCAAGGCTAGATATGTATTAGAGATAAATGCCGGCCTCTGCGACGAGATGGGGCTGAAAATAGGAGAAAAGCTTCTGGTATCCCCTTGACACAGACTTTTGTGGTATAATATGGTAATAAAGGTCGGTTTTTAAAAAAACAGATCATTAAAGTAAATAAAACATGAAGTTAAACATTGTAGATTTAATAGCGTTAGTTTTGGTAATTGTCGGAGGAATAAACTGGGGATTGGTCGGCCTTCTGCAGTATAACATTGTTGAAGCCATTCTGGGCGCAACCACCTTGGCTGCAATAGTTTATATCTTAGTAGGTCTGGCAGCTGTCTATGTGGCAGTTATCTCGGCAAAGTTGGAAAGGAAATAACCTTGTAAACAAAAAGACGACTATCTCAGCCGTTTTTTTGTTGCACTTTAATACAGATACCCCCAGGTTTGGAGTTTGTCAGAATCTTCATACCAACCGAGCCCTATATCTGTCCTGTAGAACATGTTTTGCAGCAGTATATTTTCTAATCGTCCGTAAACTTGTTTTCTGGCATCTTCCACTGTTATTCCCGCGCCGGTAACTACCAGGGCATATCCTGTTTCTCCTGCTATCTGCCAATTGCCTTCAATCATCTTTACATCGCCCAAATGTATTCCTTCGGGATTAGGTTTTTTGAAAATAATTGAGAGGTCTTTGTACAGCGCCATTTCGGATTTGTCTTCATAGGGAAATGGAGGCACTGCGCAGACAACGCATATTTGGAATCCCTTTTTTGTTTTTAATTCATATTTTTCTCCTTTAGCTATTTTATACAGGAAGTCGCCCCACTCGCTTGTGATGGCTTCTATCTGCAAAGAGATGGTTGGATATCCAAATCTGCAGGTGAATTCCAGTGGATAAATGCCTCTGGCGTTGGCAATGCAGTTTATATCAATATATCCCACGTATCCCGATTTTCTTATATCCTCCCGCATCTTTTCCAGGGTTGTCTTAAAGATTGTATTGGGCCCGGACCAGTAACCCAATGTTCCCATCTCGCCCGTGAATGGTCCGATATCTCCGGGAAACAGCTTTTTATGCTCGAAATTGATGTGCAGTGGATAAATGAAATCGTTGCCGTTAAAAAAGGCGCTTACAGCAATTTCAACCCCGGAAGCGAATTTTTGCAGCTGGAACTGTTTGATTTTTTTAGCCAGGACTTTTTTATTAGAGCGGAGTATCTCGTGTATATCTTTGCCATCCTCGTCTTTTCCCAGAAATAAAAGCCCCTTAAAATCAGACGATACGAATCCGGAGGGTTTGTAAACATAGCGTCCGGGATTTTCTTCAATGAATTTTAAAGCTAAGTCGTAGTCGGAAAAATCCCAGTGGGGGAGAGTAAGCATTCCGACTCTTTTCATTTCTGCCTGGCCGAACTCCCGGTCTTCCTCAAGCTTGTCGGTATAGGCGCTCCCGCCCACAACTAGTTTGCCTTTTTTGCGCAGTTCGTCGGCTTCCAGTCCGAAACCGACATCGTCAAAGATAATCACATCTGCCCAATCAATATATTTTTTCCAGTCGTCCACCTTTTCCAAGAATCCATCGTAAACATCTTTGTCGCTTTCTGCTTTCACATAAATTTTAACTTCGTGACCCTCTTTTTTCATCTGCCATGCCAAATCTCCGGATAAGCTTTCCCAGCTTACAAACAGAAATTTTCTCGGCTGTTTTTCTATCATCGGCAGATTATTTTTTTCATTTCCGTTCATTTGTTTTTTGAAATAATAATAATTGGAATAATTATTCTTTAAAAATAATATAATTAGAATAATTATTCTTTAAAAATAATAATTATTTCAGTATATCACTAAAAAAAATATTGCAAAGATGTGGAAAACAAAAACCCGCGTTAAGCGGGCTTCTGTTTTGATTTCAGAGAAATTATCTGCTGAATCTTGGAGGTCTCTTTTTCTGCCAGCATTCTCTGCAGTAGATTGGTCTGTCTGCGGCTGGTTCAAATGGGAGTTCTGTAATTTCAACTCCGCATTCTGAGCACTTCCAATTGCCCTTTATCATCGGGCGAGGAGCGAAACCTCCTCTTGAATCATCGTTTCTATTAAACATTTTTTTGTTTTTTAGATGTGTAAAACGACCTTTGCTAAAGTCGTTCTACTTATTGCTAAGATACTTCGACTTATTAGCTTAATTCTATTATACTCCGTATTTAATATAAGTCAAGGCCTTTATCTTTCTGCTCTAAAATGTATTATAAAAATAGATGTAATTAATAAATAGTTTTATGAAAAAAGAAATCTTAATTTTAATAATATCAACAGCAGTAATAGCTGTTTTGGCCGGAATTCTATTGTGGCCCAAAAGCGACAATTCAGATGTAAGGGTATTTTCTCCAAAATCCGGGCAGGAAATAGACAGTCCGCTTTCAGTTGAGGGCGAGGCGCGGGGAACATATTTTTTCGAAGGCAGTTTTCCCATAAAGATTGTGGATGAAAATGATAATGTGCTGGGAACATCTTATGTGCAGGCGACATCTGACTGGATGACTGAGGACTTCGTAGCGTTTAAGGGGGAAATCAGTTTTGCCGTTAAAACCGGAGGAAAGGGATATCTGGTTTTTATGAAAGATAATCCTTCGGGTCTGCCTGAATATGACAAAGAGTTCCGCCTGCCTATAACCTTGAAGCCGGTGGGGTTTACTAAAGTACAAGTATATTTTAACAACAATCAATTAGATCCGGAAATTTCTTGCAACAAAGTGTTTTCGGCGGAAAGGGAGATAATGAAAATAGAGGCTATCGGTTCGGCGGCTTTGAACGAGCTTTTGAAAGGCCCGACAGCCGAGGAGCAAGAAGCAGGATTTTCTACCAGCATTAATTCAGGAGTCAGACTACAGAGTTTGGAAATCAGGGATGAAACAGCCTATGCTGATTTTGATGAACAACTGGGATACCAAGTCGGCGGTTCGTGCAGGGTTTCGGCAATCAGAGCCCAAATAACAGAAACTCTCAAACAGTTCCCGACAGTCAAAAATGTTGTTATTTCAATAAACGGCAGAACAGAGGATATATTGCAGCCATAAGCATGTTGAATTTTAAGATATTAAAAAAATCAAAGAACAGCCGGGCGCGGCTCGGCTTTTTAGAAACAGACCACGGCGTTGTTGAGACGCCGAGCTTAGTTCCTGTGGCAACGCAAGCAGTTGTAAAAACCTTGGACAGCAAAGAAGTGGAAGAAACGAAATCCCAGATATTGATTTGCAATACTTTTCATCTGCACCTGAAGCCGGGGGAGAAGATAGTGGAGAAAGCAGGCAAGCTGCACAAATTTATGAACTGGAAAAAACCCTTGATGACAGACTCCGGAGGCTATCAGGTTTTTTCTCTGGGTTTCGGCAGGGACTTCGGGTTAGCCAGCAAGATTTTAAAATCAACCGGCAAGGAATTAATAAAAGAAAACGCCCAGCCACAGCAGATAAAAATAGCTTATGACGGAGTGTATTTCCGTTCTCCGACTAACGGTGACCAGCTATTTTTAGGCCCCAAGGAATCAATAAAAATACAGGAAAAGCTGGGCGCCGGCATTATCTTCGCCTTTGATGAATGCCCGCCCCCTATGGCCGATGTAAGATATTTTAAGAAGTCATTAGAAAAAACTCATCGCTGGGCAGAGATATGCCTTAAAGCGCAGAAGTCCAAACAGGCCTTATTTGGTATTGTGCAGGGAGGGAAGTATAAAGAGTTAAGAATTGAAAGCGCCAAGGTTATAGGCGGGATGGATTTTCCCGGATATGGCATTGGCGGAGAATTTGGCAATGACAAAAAGAATATGGCCCAGATGCTTAATTGGGTTGTTGATGAATTGCCGGAGAAAAAGCCCAGGCATCTTTTAGGAGTGGGACATTTGGAAGATATGGAAACAATAATAAAATCCGGTATTGATTTGTTCGATTGCACGGTGCCGACGCACTATGCCCGGCGCGGAATTGCTTTTACGTCTGAAGGCAAGTTGGATATGAAAAAGCAGAAGTTTCTGAAAAAAAGAGAGCCACTGGACAAGAATTGCACTTGCAAGGTCTGCCTTAATTACAAAAAAGACTATATCTCCCATCTTTTGCGGGCAGGGGAGATTACCGCATTAAAGCTTCTAACCTTCCATAATCTTTGGTATTTCAATACTTTTGTGGAGGAAATAAGGAATAGAATTAAAAAAGGGGAACTATAAAATTATGAATAAAAATATATATAAGCTTCCCATTTTGTCATATGGCTACAAAGATCTGGAGCCGTATATGTCGGAAGAAGTTTTAGTTTTGCATCATGCAAAACATCATCAGTCCTATGTTAATGCAGCCAATGTTTTGCTGGAAAAAATCTGGGATGCGCGGGAAAAGAATGCAGAACTGGAATATAAGGCGGTATTAAAATCATTGTCTTTCAATGCGGCCGGCCATATTCTGCATGAAACGTTCTGGAATGTCATGGCTCCGTCTAATTTAGGCAAGAATAACCCCCGGGGGGAGATATTGAAGGCCATAGAAGATGAGTTCGGCAGTTTTGAAAGATTTAAAAAAGAGTTTTCAGAAACAGCCAAATCAGTAGAGGGCTCCGGCTGGGCCTTGTTAACTTATCATAAAGAGCACGGAAACCTGGCAATAATACAGGTGGAAAAGCACAATGTAAATTTTTATCCCGAGCAGAAGATTCTATTGTGCTTGGATGTCTGGGAGCACGCCTATTATCTGGATTACAAAAATGACAGGGCAAAGTTTGTAGATAGCTGGTGGAATATTGTAAACTGGGAAGAAGTTGAGAAAAGATTTAAAGAGTCGCAAAATTAAATATGAAGGATTTTTATGTTGTTTGCGATAACATACGGAGTTTGGAAAATATCGGCTCAATCTTCCGGACAGC
>CAYVRE010000015.1:0-14048 GCA_964453095.1 uncultured Candidatus Saccharibacteria bacterium | reverse complement strand
GAACTCCCACCGTGCGCACCCCATGCGCATATCCTGCCGTTGGACCATTCCCCGAGTCCAAAATTTAAATTAAACTTTTGCCAGACGTTTCATGCACTTAGTACAGGCCAAAACTCTTTTGCCGGAAGGTAACTTAACCCATTGAAGATTTGGGTATTTTCTTACTTTTTGAGTAGGGTTGTATTTTCCCCTTAATTTTACAAGGGTAACTCCCATGGCTGATTTCTTTTTGCAGATTGAACAGACTTTTTCCATGTGAAAGATATAATTAAAATGTATAAATACATATTACCATGTTCTTTATTATTTTTCAAGATGTGGTACTATAATATAATATGTTTTCAACGGCGGTTATTACAATTTTTTCTTTGATAGTTCTGCTTTTCTCGGTTATCATCCACGAACTTGCTCATGGCAGCGTGGCTTATTCTTTGGGTGACCCGACAGCCAAGTATGCCGGACGGCTTACTTTAAATCCTTTGAAGCACCTGGATCTCTTTGGCTCAATCATCTTGCCTTTGCTCTTATTTATTTCCGGCAGCCCATTTTTATTTGGTTGGGCGAAACCGGTTCCGATCAATCCCTATAATTTTACAGACAAAAAATACGGAGACATAAAAGTTTCTTTTGCAGGCCCGGCTTCAAATATTTTATTGGCAATTGTTTTCGGCCTGATCTTAAGATTCATTCCCGATGGAATAATCTTAGGCAATCCGGGAATAGCAATATTGTTAAGTTATATTGTTTTTATAAACATATGGCTGGCAATTTTTAATCTTATACCCGTTCCTCCGCTTGACGGTTCATGGATTCTATTTAGTTTTTTGCCAACAAAACTGCAAAGCATTCAAATTTTTTTGAAAAAGTACGGAATTATCATACTTGTGCTTTTAATTCTTTTCGGAGGCCCTGTGTGGTTTGCTATAATCAACATTTTATTCCAGCTGATTACTGGACGTATGTTGACATTGTAAGATTTATTTGCTAAACTTATTTTTATATATGCCAACAATACATCAGTTAATTAAGAAAAACAGAAAAAACGTAAAAAAGCGCAAGAAAACAGTTGCGCTGCAGTTTGGTTTTAACGTTTTAAAAAACAGGCCGTCGCATTATTCTTCTCCGTTTAAGAGGGGAGTCTGCATTAAGGTTTTTACCCAAACGCCTAAAAAGCCTAACTCTGCCTTGAGAAAAGTGGCCAGAGTGAAATTATCCAACGGCATGGAAGTGACTGCATATATCCCCGGAGAGGGGCATAATCTGCAGGAGCACTCAGTGGTTATGATCAGGGGAGGAAGGGTAAAGGACTTGCCGGGAGTAAGATACCACATTGTTAGGGGTATTTTAGATACCGCCGGCGTTGAAAATAGAAAACAAACAAGAAGCAGATACGGCACAAAAAAAGCTAAGTAATATATATGAGAAGAGCATATAAAAAACACAAAATAGAGCCGGACACGGTGTATAACGACGTAATGGTTTCCCAGTTTGTAAACAAGGTTATGAAGCAGGGAAAGAAAACAACTGCCCAGAAGATTGTTTATAGCGCTTTTGAAATAATAAAGGAACAGACCAAAAAAGACCCTTTGGAAGTTTTTAAGGCAGCTATTGAAAACGCTTCCCCGCTTTTAGAGGTCAAGCCCAAAAGAATCGGAGGAGCAACTTATCAGGTGCCTATGGAAGTAAGAGGGGAGAGGAGGCTGGCTTTGGCCACCAAGTGGATACTTGACGGAGCCAGAGGCAAGAAAGGCAAGCCCATGGCGGAAAAGCTTGCGCAGGAGCTTATTGACTGCACCAATAACCAAGGCAATGCAATTAAAAAGAAAAACGATACACATAGAATGGCTGAAGCCAACAAGGCTTTTGCCCATTTTGCACGTTAAATATATGTCGCTACGCTACGTAAACTTATGGCCAGACAGCATTCGTTAGATACACTTAGAAATATCGGGGTTATCGCCCACATTGACGCAGGGAAAACTACTTTTTCCGAGCGCCTTTTGTTTTATACCGGCGTCTCCCATAAGATAGGAGAAGTGCATGAGGGAGACACGGTTATGGACTGGATGGTCCAGGAAAGGGAAAGAGGAATCACCATTACATCAGCGGCTACAACTATGTACTGGCGGGACCATCAGATAAACCTGATTGATACCCCCGGCCACATTGACTTTACTGCTGAAGTGCAGAGGTCTTTAAGGGTTTTAGACGGAGCCGTAGTTGTTTTTGACGGCGTTGCTGGCGTAGAGCCTCAATCTGAAACTGTTTGGAGGCAGGCGGATAAGTATGCGGTTCCAAGGGTCTGTTTTATCAATAAATTGGACAGAATGGGAGCTTCATTCGAAAAGAGTTTTAATTCTATTTTGAATAAACTAACCCCTAATGCAGTGGCGGTTTCGCTTCCCATGGGCTTGGAAGAAAAATTATCCGGAGTAATTGATTTAATAAAAATGAAGGCCCTATATTTTGAAGGAGATAAAGGAATTGATGTTGTGGAAAAGGAAATTCCCGAACAATGGAAAGCTGAAGCTGATATCTGGCACAAAAAAATGATTGAGAAAATTGCGGGTGAGGACCACGGTTTGACCGAAAAGTTTTTGAAAGAAGAAGAAATTTCAATTGATGAAATCAAAAATGTTTTGAGAAAGTCGGTGTTGGAATACAAACTGGTGCCGGTTTTCTGCGGCTCTGCTTTAAAAAATAAAGGAGTCCAGCCTATTTTGGACGCAATTGTCGAGTTTTTGCCTTCGCCCTTGGATGTGCAGCCTCAAAAGGGAACAGACCCAAAAACCGGAGCTGTGATAGAAAAAAAAGCATCGGATGATGAGCCGTTTTCAGCCTTGGTTTTTAAAATTGCAACGGATCCTTATGTCGGAACTTTAACCTATTTCAGAGTTTATTCGGGCGTCTTAAACAAAGGTTCGTATGTTTTAAATGCCAACACAGGAGAACAGGAGAGAATTGCCAGAATTTTAAGAATGCACGCAGACGAAAGAAAAGAATTGGATGTTATACACGCCGGTGAAATTGGAGCAACAGTTGGTTTAAAAGGTACTAGTACTGGGCACACTTTATGCGCAAAAGAAGCGCCAGTTATATTAGAAAAGATTGTATTTCCAGAGCCAGTTATTGGAATTAGAGTTGAGCCTAAAACAAAGGCAGACCAGGAAAAACTTATTATGTCTATCAGAAAATTAACACAAGAAGACCCAACTTTTAGAATTAAAGAAGATTTGGAAACCGGAGAAACCATTATTTCCGGCATGGGAGAATTGCATTTGGATATTATCGCAGACAGATTAAAGAGGGAATTTAATGTTGAAGCCAATTATGGCAGGCCGCAGGTGGCTTACAAAGAAACAATTACCTCGGAGGCCAATGGTGAAGAAAAATATGTCAGGCAGTCCGGTGGAAAGGGGCAATACGGCCATGTGTTGCTTACAGTAAAACCAAAAGAGAGGGGAGCGGGCTTTGAATTTATTGATGAAATTAAAGGAGGAGCCATTCCAAAAGAGTTTATCAAGCCTATTGAAAAAGGAGTTGTGGAAGCAATGGACAAAGGAGTTGTTGCCGGATATCCGCTGGTGGATATTGAAGTTACCCTTTATGACGGAAGCTATCACGAAGTTGACTCTTCAGAGTTTGCTTTTAAAATTGCAGGCTCCATGGCTTTTCAAAAAGCGGCCAAAGCCGCTAAACCTTGCATTTTAGAGCCGATTATGAAAATGGAAATTGTAACTCCGGAAGATTTCTTCGGCCAGGTTATTTCTGATGTTTCCTCAAGAAGAGGACAAATTAAAGAGACATCTGAAAGAGTTGGAATGAAGATAATAGATGCCTTAGTTCCTTTGTCGGAAACATTCGGATATGTAACGGCTTTAAGGTCATTAACAGAAGGAAGAGCATCGTCAACTATGGAATTTGACAGGTACGAGCAAGTGCCGGCCAACATCGCCCAGGAGATAATTGACGGCAAAAGGCAGTAGGGGGTATAATTGACTTGACTATTTGCCGATTATTGATTAAGATAACAAATACGAATTAAAATATTAATAATATTAATAAGTAAAATATAAAGAAATGGCTACAGAAAAATTTGAGAGGTCTAAGCCTCACGTAAACGTTGGTACCATCGGCCACGTTGACCATGGAAAAACCACATTGTCGGCCGCAATTATGAAAGTTTCAAAGTTGCGCGGCTTTAAGTGTTCTGACAAGAACGTCGACCAGATTGACGCTTCTCCCGAGGAAAAGGCCAGAGGAGTGACTATTTCTATTACTCACTTGGAGTTTGAGACAGCCAAGAGGCACTATGCCTTGATTGACTGCCCGGGCCACGCTGACTATATCAAGAACATGATTACCGGAGCCGCCCAGATGGACGGAGGTATTTTGCTGGTCTCTGCTCCAGACGGACCCATGCCTCAGACTAAAGAGCACATTTTGCTGGCCAGACAAGTTGGATTGCCTTCATTGGTTGTATTCATGAACAAATGCGATATGGTTGATGATCCTGAAATTCTGGACCTGGTGGAATCAGAAGTCAGAGAGCTTTTGAAAAAATATAAATACCCAGGAGATGAAACACCGATTATACGAGGATCAGCCTTGAAAGCACTGGAGGCCACGTCAGTTGAAGATGCGGCAGCCAAGCCGATTGTTGAGCTATTGGATGCCGTCGACAACTATATCCAGGAGCCGGCCAGAGAATTGGAAAAGCCTTTTGCCATGTCAGTTGAAGATGTATTTTCAATCGAGGGCAGGGGAACGGTTGCCACCGGCAGGATTGAGAGAGGGGTAATAAAACAAAACGATGAAATTGAGATTATAGGGATAAGGCCAACCCAAAAAACAGTGGTAGTTTCAGTAGAGATGTTCCAAAAGAGCTTGGATCAGGGCCAGGCCGGCGATAATGTCGGTATCTTGCTGAGAGGCTTGAAGAAAGAAGATATTGAAAGGGGCCAGGTGTTATGCAAGGCCGGATCCATTACTCCCCACACTGAATTTGAGGGAGAGGTTTACATTCTGACCAAAGACGAAGGCGGACGCCACACACCATTTTTCACCGGATACAAACCGCAGCTGTATATTCGTACAGCAGATATTACCGGAGATGTAAGCTTGCCGGAAGGAACTGAAATGGTTATGCCTGGCGATACAGCCAACCTTACGGTCAAACTGATAGCCCCTATTGCTTTGGAGGAAAAACAGAGGTTTGCCATTAGAGAAGGCGGCAAGACGGTCGGAGCCGGAGTGGTAACTAAGATTATAAAATAAGTTTCCAGGAAACTCTTGAAGATGCCCGTTAAAAAAACAACTACAAAGAAAAGAGCGGTAAAAAAGGATAAGCCGGCTAAGGAGGCAAAAGAAACAGCAGCTCCGGCGCTGCAGAAGCTTCGCATAAAGCTGAGAGCTTATGATCACAAGATAATTGATAACTCAGCCCGCCAGATAATCGATATTGCCACCCGCTATGGAGCAGAGGTTATAGGGCCGGTTCCTTTGCCGACTGAGATTCTTAAGCTTACCGTAAACAGGTCTACTTTCATCCACAAGAACGCCAGAGAGCAGTTTGAAATGAGGGTGCACAAAAGAGTCATTGATATCATGAATCCCAGCCAGGAGATAATCGAAGCGCTTCGGGATTTGAATCTTCCTTCAGGAGTTGACATCACAATCAAAATTTAGTAGGATAATCAATACACTAAAAGTGCGATAGTTAACTTTCCTTCGGCCTGCGGGCTCAGGATAACAACATTGCCGGAAACTGGGCAAATTGCCCAGTTTTTCATTAAAGAATATGAAATATATATTAGGAAATAAAATAGGAATGTCCCAGATGTTTGATAAAGACGGGAAGTTAACCCCGGTTACTTTGATTTTGGCCGGACCTTGTTATGTTTTGCAGAAGAAAACCAAAGAAAAAGACGGCTACGAAGCATTGCAGATTGGTTTTGAAAAGATAGAAAAGAAGAACAAAATCAAGAAGACCATGAAGGGTAAGGAGTACAGGTATATAAAGGAAGAGAGAATAAGGCAGGAGGATGCTTCAAATGTCGGAGATGAAATAAATATCTCTGTTTTTCAGGAAGGGGACAAAGTAAAGGTTTCCGGCATGTCCAAAGGAAAAGGCTTCCAGGGCGGAGTTAAAAGGCACGGGTTTTCCGGCAGGAATGCCACCCACGGAGTAAAGCACGAGCACAGAACCATCGGATCCACCGGCTGCAGATTTCCCCAGCACGTTATAAAAGGAAGAAAGATGCCCGGAAGAATGGGATATGAGAAGATTGCAGTTAAAAACTTGAAAATAATGAAAGTTGATAAAGACAATAATCTGTTGGTATTAAAAGGCGCAGTTCCCGGAAGAACACGGGCATTGCTGGAAATCAGAGGTTAAAAGATATGAAGATTGATGTATATAACCAGGAAGGAAAGGTAGTGGCTGATGCAACCTTGCCCAAGGATATTTTTGACGTGAAATTAAATACTGACTTGGTTCACCAGGTGGCGGTTTCAATGATGTCGAATAAGCGCCAGAGTTTAGCTCATACTAAAACCAGGGGAGAAGTAAGGGGAGGAGGAAAGAAACCGTGGCGCCAGAAAGGAACGGGCAGGGCCAGGCACGGATCAATCCGTTCTCCATTGTGGAAGGGCGGAGGAATTACTTTCGGTCCGAGAAATGAAAAGGTTTTTGAAAAGGATATCCCTAAGAAGATGAGAAGAAAGGCTTTGTTTATGGTGCTTTCTGAAAAAGCCAGAGACAGCCAGTTGGTAGTCCTGGATAAGCTTGAATTTGAAAAAGCCAAGACTAAAAATATGGCAGCGGCCTTGTCAAAGCTTCCCTGCAAAGAGCAAAGCACCCTGGTTATTCTGCCCGATTACGATAAAAGTCTGTTTTTAGCAACCAGAAACATTAAAAAGACAGGCGTTGGAGAAGCAAGAAACCTAAATGTGCTGGAATTGCTGAACTACAAATATCTGTTGATGACCAAAGAAACGATTAAATCAATAGGAAAAACATTTATTAAGAAAGAAGTTTAATATTATGGCATTGTTCGATTTTTTAAAAAGAAAAAAAGAAATAGAAAAAGCCGAAGGGAAAAAGCCGGCCAAGAAAACCGAGAAGGCTTCGGTTGCAAAGCCAGCTGTGAAGAAGGTTGAAAAGACTGAATCTGTCGCGCAGCAATCCGAACAAAAGAGCCCCTCAAAAGTAAGGAAATCAACAGTTTTTTCCTACGAGGCCGTCAAGCAACCGCATATATCGGAAAAAGCCACAAATTTATCAGAAGACAACCAGTATGTTTTTAAAGTTTCTCCCAACTATAACAAGAAGGAAATTAAAAAGTCAGTTGAAGGGATTTACGGAGTGGATGTTTTATCGGTGAATATAATAAAGATTCCGGCCAAGAAGAGAAGGCTGGGGAGGACGGAAGGATTCAGAAAACAATATATAAAAGCGGTTGTTAAAATACGAAAAGACCAAAAGATTGAAATACTTTAATTATGAAGATATATAAGCCAACAACGCCATCAAGGAGAGGCATGACAGGAATAGATTTCTCCCAGCTTTCCAAAAAGAGGCCGGAGAAGAAGCTTTTAAAATACATAAAGAGAGATGTTGGCAGAGGAAGCTCCGGAAGGATAACGGTCAGGCATAAGGGAGGCGGGGTAAAAAAGCTTTACCGAGTTATTGAATTTTCCCAGACAAAGATGGATTCTCCCGCCAAAGTGATTGCCTTGGAATATGATCCGAATAGAACAGCATTTATTGCTTTGATAGAATACAAAGAGGGAGAAAAGCAATATATTATTGCGCCTCAGGGTTTGAAGATAGGAGAAGAGGTGGTTTTTTCAGAAACAGCCCCATTAACTCCCGGCAACAGAATAAAATTAAAGAATATCCCGGTAGGAACCGCAGTCTACAACGTGGAATTGGAACCAGGCAAAGGAGGAAAGATAGTCAGGTCAGCCGGCGCATCGGCCCAGGTTCTGGCACAGGATGGGAATCATATAAACTTGAAAATGCCGTCTTCGGAGATAAGAAGGTTTAATTCAGAGTGCTTTGCCACTATCGGCATGGTTTCCAATCCGGAAAACAGGTTCTACAATGCAGGAAAGGCCGGCAAAAGCAGGCACAAAGGAATAAGACCGACAGTCAGAGGGTCTGCAATGAATCCGGTTGATCATCCGCACGGAGGAGGCGAGGGCAGGCAGCCGATCGGATTGAAATATCCCAAGACTCCCTGGGGCAAGCACGCTTTAGGAGTGAAGACAAGGAACAGGAAAAAATGGTCAAACAAATTAATAATTAGCAGAAGAAAGAAGAAGTAATATGTCAAGAAGTTCAAAAAAAGGTCCATATGTAGACGAAAAGTTGATGGAAAAAGTGCTTTCTCTCAGAAAAGATGAAAAAAAGATCATCAAAACCTGGGCAAGGCATTCTTCTATTTCCCCAGAGATGGTAGGCTATACTTTTGGAGTGCACAACGGTAAGGAATTTGTCCCCGTGTATGTTTCGGAAGACATGGTCGGACACAAACTGGGCGAGTTTGCAGCCACCACAAAGTTCATAAGGCACGGAGGCAGGATGCAGAGAGACATAGAAGCCGGCGCAGAACAGAAGGAGGCGGCAAAAATAGAAACAGAGCCAAAAAAGAAATAACATGGAAATCAAAGTGAAATTGAACAATTTAAGGACAGCGCCGCTGAAAACCCGGCTGGTGGCTGATCTGATAAGAGGAAAGAAGGCTGCAGAAGCGCAGTCAGTGCTTTCTTTTACCGTCAACAAGTCGGCCAGGCCGGTGCTGAAACTTTTGAATTCAGCCATTGCTTCAGCCAAGCATGATTTTCATCTCGACGAAACGAATTTATTCGTATCACAAGTTTTTGTTGATGAAGGGCCTAAATTAAAAAGATGGCATCCGATGTCCAGAGGCAGAGCCTACCCCATAATTAAAAGAACATCCCACATAACACTGGTGCTGGCCGAAAAGAATCCTGTTAAAAAAGAAAATTCAAAGGGCGTTGCAGAAGCTAAGATTGAGAAATCAGAAACAAAGGAAGTTAAAAAAACAGCTAAAAAAGAAACGAATACCCCTCGGGGCACAAGAAATAAAGCGGTAAAAACAAAAAAACATGGCTCATAAAGTCCACCCAAAATCATTTAGGATAAAAGGAACGGAAGATTGGAATACCCGCGGATTCTACGGAAGAAAAATGGCTCATTTCCTTGAGGAGGACTTTTTGATTAAAGACTTTTTAAGAAAGAAATTGATTGAGGCGTCGGTAGCTAATATACAGATAGAACACTCCGCCAACAAACTAAACGTTATTATCGATACAGCCCGGCCGGGCATGATAATCGGCAGGGGCGGAGGAGGGATAGATTCATTGAAAACAGAGATAGAGAAGAAAGTTCAGAAGAAGATAAAAGGCAGTATAAAAAGGGAGATAAAGATAGAAATACGGGAGGTGAAGAATCCATGGACATCGGCTGCTTTGGTGGCCCAGATGGCTGCCCAGCAGATTGAAAAGCGTATGCCTTTCCGCCAGGTTTTGAAGAAATCCATAGAGCGCGTTATTGCTAATAAGGAGGTTCAGGGAATCAGGATAGAAGTTTCAGGAAGACTGAACGGAATTGAAATTTCCAGAAAAGAGTGGCTGAAGCAGGGGAGACTGCCGAGAAACACCATAAGGGCGGATATTGATTATGCCCAGGACGAAGCCATTTGTACTTACGGGAAAATAGGGATAAAGGTATGGATATATAAAGGAGAGAAATTTGAATAAATAATGTTATGGGAATATTAATGCCGAAAAAAGTTAAACACAGAAAGTGGCACAAAGGAAGGGGGAGAAATCGTGTCTCCGTGGAAACGCGGGCAACCGAACTTAATTTTGGAAGTTTTGGGTTGAAAGGACTGGAAACAAAATGGCTTACCGCCCGCCAGCTGGAATCCGCCCGCCGCCATATTATAAGATACCTGAAAAAGGGAGGGAAATTATGGATAAGGGTTTTTCCTGACAAGCCGGTTACTTTTAAAGGGTCTGAAGTAGGAATGGGTGGAGGAAAAGGCGGAGTTGACCATTATGTTTACCCTGTAAAACCTGGCAGGATTCTTTTTGAACTGGACGGCATAAAAGAAGACATGGCTAAAGAGGCGCTGGAAGGGGCCGGGAATAAGTTGCCCATTAAGACAAAATTTGTTAAAAAAGAAGATTAATCATGAAAGCAAGCGAATTAAGAAAAAAAGACAGGAAAGAGCTGGAGAGGCAGGTTATTGATTTAAGAAAAAAGCTGAGCGACCTCAGGTTTAAGCTTTCTTCCAATAAATTGAAAGATGTCAAGGGGATGGGGAATATTAAAAAGGAAATTGCAAGAATATTAACAGTATTAAAAGAACATGGCTAAAAAAAAGTTACAAGGCATTGTGGTTTCGGACAAGATGCAGAAGACCGTTGTGGTTGAAGTTGAGAGCATTAAAGAGCACCCGAAGTACAAAAGAAGGTACAAGAGCCACAAGAGATATAAGGCCCATGATGAAAAACAGGAATATCACGCAGGTGATGTAGTTTTGATTGAAGAAACAAAGCCGATGTCGAAAGATAAAAATTGGACAGTGTTAAAAAAGATTTAATATATGATACAGATAAGATCAATGCTAAAAGTCGCGGACAACAGCGGAGCAAAGATAATCCAGGTTATTAACGTACCCGGAGGAACGCGCAGGAGATACGCTCAGCTCGGCGATATTATTGTGGCCGCAGTTAAGAAAGCCGAGCCGAGAAAGCTGGTAAAGAAGCACGAAAAGGTCAAGGCAGTGATTATCAGGCAGAGGAAAGAATATAAAAGGGCTGACGGTTCGTACATCCGTTTCGATGACAACGCCGCGGTTATTCTGGGAGAAGGCAAGTTGCCCAAAGGAGGCAGAGTTTTCGGCCCAACAGCTAAAGAATTAAAAGAAAAAGGTTTTGACAAAATTGCCATGATGGCTTCAGAATTACTTTAAAAACATGAAGATTAAAAAAGGCGACACGGTTTTAATAACAGCAGGCAAAGACAAAGGCAGGACAGCCAAGGTGTTTAGAGCTTTTCCAAAAGAAAGGGGAGTTTTAATTGAAGGAATAAATTTGAAAAAGAAGCACGTCAGGCCTAAAAAAGAAGGGGAAAAGGGGCAGGTTGTAGAGGTGCCGGCAGTTGTTGATGTTTCAAATATAAAGATTATCTGCCCTAAATGCGGCAAGGCGGCCAGAGTAGGGTATAAAATCGAGGAAAAGAGCAAGAAAAGAATTTGTAAAAAGTGCAAACAGGAGATTTAGATTAAAATAATATGCAAAGCTTAAAAGAAAAATATAAAAAGGAGGCGATTCCCGAGATGATGAAGAAGTTCGGGTTTAAGAACAGCATGGCGGTTCCTTCAATAAAGAAGGTCGTTTTAAACAGTTCATTCGGCAAAGACACGGTGGGCAAGGCAGCCGGAGAAAGAGAAAAAATACAGAATTTTATTCTGCAGGATTTATCTTTAATCGCCGGTCAGATGCCAAAAATAGCCAAATCTAAAAAATCAATCGCCGGCTTTAAGTTGAGGGAAGGTTTGGAAATCGGAGCCGCAGTGACATTGAGAAAAGATAAGATGTGGGACTTTTTAGAGAGATTAATATATTTATCTCTTCCCAGGTCCAGGGATTTTAAGGGTATCGACCCAAAATCAATGGACGGAAAAGGCAATTTGAGCATAGGGTTTAGAGAGCATATTTCTTTTCCCGAGATTTTTACGGAAAAGGAAAAAATGATTTTTGGTTTTGAAATAACAGTTGTGACTAACGCAAAAAACAAAGAACAAGGATTGGAATTGTATAAATTAATGGGTTTCCCAATGAAGGAAATAAAATAACATGGCAAAAACATCGCAAGAAGCAAAAGCAAAAATGAAACCGAAATATCCTTCACGAAAGATCAGGCGCTGTTTTAAGTGCGGAAGAAGGCATGGGTTTATGAGGAAGTTCGGTCTTTGCAGGATATGTTTTAGGGAATTGGCCAACAAGGGAGAAATCCCGGGAGTTACAAAATCAAGCTGGTAAATAACAAAAAATATATCGCTACGCTAAATTAAAATTTATGACAGATCCAATTACAGACATGTTAAACCAAATAAGGAATGCGCTGGCTGTCCAGAAGCCGGAGGTTTTGGTTCCTCTTTCGAAAATAAAATATGAGGTCGCCAGGATTTTATCTGCAGAGCAGCTTGTCGGAGAGATAAAAAAAACAGTCAAAGGCAAGGGTAAAATGCTGAAAATCGTTCTTAAATACGACCAGGATATTCCTGCGATATCGGGCATGAGAAGGATCTCAAAGCCGGGGCAGAGAATCTATGCAAAAACATCTGAGATTAAAAGAGTGCGCGGCGGTTACGGAATATCGATAGTTTCAACTTCAAAAGGATTAATGACCAACAAAGAGGCGAGAAAACAGAAATTAGGCGGAGAAATAATTTGTGAAATCTGGTAATTAATTATAAAACTATGTCAAGAATAGGCAGAAAAACAATTGAAATCCCCCAGGGCGTGAAGGTGGAAATCTCAGACAGCGAGATAAAAGTTTCCGGGCCCAAAGGAGGATTAAAGCAAGCCATACATCCTGAAATTAAAATTGAGATAAAGGATGATAAGATTTTAGTTTCTCCGAAATCAACGCTTTCAAAGAAAGGTAGGGGATTGTGGGGGTTGTACAGGGCTTTAACGGCCAATATGGTTGAGGGAGTAAGTAAGGGTTTTGAAAAAAAGTTGGAAATTGAGGGAGTCGGATTCAAGGCCAATGTCGAAGGCGACACTTTGGTTATGAATCTCGGATTTACAAATCCCATTAAGATTAAAAAAATAGACGGAGTTAATTTTTTGGTCGAAAAAAACGTTATTACTGTTTCTGGAGCTGATAAGGAAAGAGTCGGCCATATCGCCGCCCTGATAAGAAAACAGAAGAAAGCCGAGCCGTATAAGGGCAAAGGAATCAAATACCAGGGTGAAAAGATCAGGAGAAAAGAAGGTAAAAAAGTAGTAGCATCAAAGTAAAAGAAACATGTCAATAAAACAGCAAAAAAGAATAAGGAGACATAAAAGGATAAGATCAAGGATACATGGCACTCAGAGCAGGCCGAGGCTTTGTGTTTTTAGGTCAAACCAGCACATCTATGCCCAGCTTATCGATGACGATAAGGCGGAGGTTTTATTGTCTGTTTCGGATAAGGAGATAAAGGCAAAGAAAGGCAAAATTAACAAGAGCGAGATCGCTAAAGAGGTTGGCAAGGCAATTGCTGAAAAAGCCATGGCCAAGAAAATAGAAAAGATCATTTTCGACAGGTCCGGTCTTGTTTTTCACGGAAGAATAAAAGCGCTGGCCGAAGGAGCGAGAGAGGCCGGATTAAAGTTTTAATTTAAATAATATGGCAGAAGAAATAAAAGAAGAAAAACCAAGTGTCGCTCCGAAGCCAAATGACGGCTTTAAGCCTATGCCTACCGGCGAACAGGACCCAAAGGGCGCCCCAGCTGCAAGAGAGGGATTTAGAAAATCACCCGGCGGTTTTAGGCAGCCACGAAGGCCTGGTTTCGGTCGGGGTGGCAGAGATGCGCCTAAAGATGAGTTTGATACAAAACTTTTAGATTTAACCAGAGTTACCAGGGTGACGGGCGGAGGAAAGCGCATGAGCTTCAGGGCAGTTGTGGTGGCTGGGAATAAAAAAGGCAAGATCGGCATCGGCGTTGATAAGGGCAAGGATGTTTCCCAGGCGATAGAAAAAGCCACCAGGAGAGCCAAAAAGAATTTAGTTGAGATTGTTATCGTGAGCGGAACCATTCCCCATGAAGTGAGGGCAAAGGTAGGCCCGGCCAGAATATTGTTAAAACCCCAAAAAAAGGGCAGGGGCTTGGTTGCCGGCGGAGCTGTCAGAACCATTTGCGACTTAGCAGGGATAAAAGATGTTTCTTCAAAGATTCTTTCAGGCTCGAAGAATAAGCTGAGCAATGCCAGAGCAACAATAGAAGCATTAAAGAAA
>CAYVRE010000014.1:5955-15061 GCA_964453095.1 uncultured Candidatus Saccharibacteria bacterium | reverse complement strand
ATATTCCAAATATAAATGAGAGGCAGAAGTAGAAGAATATTTTTGACGGAGTCATCAGCTATATCTTAATTGGCAAACTTTGAAATGCGGAGAAATTTCTTTTACGATATCTTCCAAAAACTCTTTTGCAAACGGCCTTATCTTTTCAAACTCCGGGTCAATGGTTTTTTCCGGCCTAAAATTCTGCAAATAATATTTTACATTGGTTCCGCCTATCCACTTGGCGATTTCTATAAAATCCTCTTTTTTATGAATTGTATTCACTACGGTTGTCCTAAACTCATAATCAACATTTGAACTCTTCAAAAATCCAACACTCTCTTTTATGTCCTCGATTTTTATTCCTTCGCCCATAACCCTTGCATAAACCTCGCCAGGCGGAGCCTTTATATCCATAGCCACATAATCCACCATCTTTCGGCCGACTAAATCTTTAAGCATTTTTGGATTTGATCCGTTGGTGTCCAGCTTTACAGAAAAACCCATTGTTTTAATTTTTTCTATAAACTGGGGTAATTCCTTATTAACTGTCGGCTCTCCTCCGCAAATAACCACGCCTTCCAGCAGACCCTTCCTAGACCTTAAAAAATCAAAGAATTCTTTTTCTGAAATCCTCGGCTGCTGCGCAATTTTTACCGGCAAAACTAATTCACCGGAATAACACCAGGGGCATCGAAAATTGCAGACAGCTAAAAAAACAACGCAGGAAATTTTTCCCGGATAATCAATCAGCGTTGTTTTTTGCAAACCTCCTATTATCATGGTGATTCTATTCTATCAAAAAACTCCTTTTTTACAAAGGAGTCCGATTATCATTTTATACCATTGCCGGCACCTTGTATTCCTTTCTATCTTTATACTCCTGCTTCTTGCCCTTGTGCCACTGCTGCACAGGGCGAATGTAGCCGACAACCCTTGAATAAACCTCGCAGGGCTGTTTAACCGTGCATTGCGGGCACTCAAAGTGCTCTCCCGACAGATAGCCGTGCGTAGGACAAATCGAAAAAGTCGGAGTCAGCGTTATATACGGCAAGTGGAATTTCTCGAAAACCTTTCTGACCAGATTCTTAGCCATCTGCGGGTCTGAAATCTTCTCTCCGAGGAATAAATGCAAAACTGTGCCACCCGTATATTTCGATTGAAGCTCGTCCTGCAGCTTTAAAGCCCCGAATGGATCTGCTGTGTAATCAACCGGCAGATGCGTTGAGTTTGTATAATACGGCACCTCTTTGGTTCCGGCAGTAATCATGTCAGGATATTTTTCCTTGTCTGCCTTAGCTTGTCTATAGCTCGTGCCTTCGCCCGGAGTTGCTTCCAGATTATACAGATTGCCGGTTTCTTCCTGAAACTTGATCATTTTATCTCTCATAAAATCCAATACCTCTAATGCAAACTTCCTGCCGTTCTTTTGCGTAATATTCTCCCCCAAAAAATTCAAAAGCATTTCATTCATGCCTATCAAGCCGATGGTTGAAAAATGATTCCCAAAATATGAATCTCTTAAAAGCTTGACGCCGTCCAGATAATGGCGGGAATATGGATAAAGTCCTTTTTCCATAAAGTTTTCCAGCGCCTTTCTTTTAATTTCTAAACTCTCTTTTGATAATTCCATCAAATTGCTCAAGCGGCTAAAGAAATCTTTCTTAGTTTTCGCCAGATATCCTATCCTTGGCATATTAATTGTAACTACGCCGATTGAACCGGTTAATGGCGCAGAACCGAACAATCCACCTCCTCTTTTATACAGTTCTCTATTATCTAAACGTAATCTGCAACACATGCTCCTGGCGTCCTCCGGGCTCATATCCGAATGTATAAAGTTAGAAAAATAGTTTATGCCGTATTTGGCGGTGGCTTCCCATAGGGCATCCAGATTAGAATTATTCCAGTCGAAATCCTTGCCAATGGAAACAGTCGGAATGGGAAAGGTAAAAGGTCTGCCTCTGGCATCTCCCTCCATCAAGCCTTCGTAAAAAGCCTTGATAAACATATTCATTTCTTCCTGGAACTCTCCGTAGGTTTCTTTCTGTATTTCTCCTCCGATGATCACCGGCTGTTTTGCTAAAAATCCCGGGGCCTTAATATCCAAAGATACATTCAAAAACGGAGTCTGGAAGCCGACGCGGGTCGGCACCATGCAGCCGAACAGAAATTCCTGCATTGCCTGCTTAACTTCCTTGTATGTCATGTGGTCGTACCTGATAAACGGAGCCAGCAAAGTATCAAAATTGGAAACAGCATTAGCTCCGGCTGTTTCACCTTGAAGGGTGTATAAAACATTGACCAGCTGGCCTAGGGCTACTCTAAGGTGTTTGGGCGGCTTGCATTCTATCTTTCCCATCACTCCGCCGAATCCTCTTTTTAAAAAATCATACAAATCCCAGCCGGCGCAATAAGGAGCCAACAACTCCAAGTTATGAATATGAAAATCTTCATTGGCGGCTGCCTCCCTTATTTCCTTAGGATAAATTTTACTGAGCCAATATTTCTTAGAAATATATGAGCCGACGTATTGGTTTAATCCTTGCAGAGAAAAAGTCATGTTGGCATTTTCCGCAACCTGCCAATCAAGCTCTTTTAGATAGCTGTCTATCTTTTCCGAGGACTCGTCGGAAATCGTGCCCATTTCCCTGATCCTTCTTCTTTGCTCCCTGTAAAGAATGTAGGCGCGAGCAGTATCAACCAGGCCCTCCAATATTAAAACCTCTTCAACTATATCCTGGATTTGTTCAATGGTAGGAATTTCTCCTGTTTTAAATCTTCTGTTTAAAATTTGCGCAACTTTTTCCGAAGCTCTCTTGGATTTGACTCCGTCGCCCTGCCCGGCGGCTGTAATGGCCTTAAAAATCGCTTCGGTGATTTTCTCCTGCTCAAAATTAACGACCCTGCCGTCTCTTTTCTGAACTTTTTCAATATGACTTTTTATTTTCTTTACTTTTACCATGTTATTAATTCTATTATTTGGGGATAAAAAAATGGCTTACGCCTTTTATTAATTTTGGTACAAAATTATATTTTTTCTTTATCGCATTACTCCATTCTACCGCAACAAAAAAGCAGGTCAAGCCCTGCTTCAGCCACAAAATCTGTGGATAACCTCAAATGAGAGGCCTAATCGTAATCCCAGCCCTCCTCAGCAGGATTTTCCGGCTCTTTTTCTATTATCTTGCCGTCTAGGCGGAAAGCCATAAGCCCCTGCGTAAAAGATTTCGGCTGGCCATCAGGCCGGTGCACTAATCCGCAGACTGGGCAGGCATAACTGAGGTGCGAAATCGTGCATCCGCGCACCGGCGGGAAAAAAAAGTTGTTGGCATCAATAACTCCTGCGCACCCCGGATTCTTGCAATCAAATATTTCAGCCATGGCTTCTCTCCTTATTTGAAGGGTGAAAAAGAACTAACTTAAAAATAACTATTTCAAAATTTTGTAGCGATTACCGTGATTTTTATTTCTCCCTTCCTCAAGCTATTGTCTTTTACGGCGCCGAAAATTATCTGGGCTTTCGGATCAACGCTTTTAGTGATGACTTTAGCCGCCTCCTGAATTTCATTAAGAGTAATATCCTGTCCCGAGGCGGAAAACAGAACTCCTTTGGCCCCCTTAGTTGAAAAATCCAGCAAAGGGGAATTGATGGCAATTTCCGCCGCCCGGACCGCGCGGTTTTCTCCCGATGCCTTGCCCACGCCGAAAAGAGCTCGTCCCGAATTTTTCATAATGGAAACCACTGATGCAAAATCAATGTTTATAATCCCGGGAACTAAGATCAGGTCGGTAATCCCCTGAACCGCCTCGTGCAGAATGCTGTCGCAGGTTTCAAAAGCATTTGATACGGTGGTCTTATCGTCAATTATTTTCAAAAGATTATCATTGGAGATAACCAGCAAAGAATCAACTTTGCCTTTTAATCTTTCCAGCGCCAGCTCCGCCACTTTTTTTCTCTGCTCGCCTTCAAAAGAAAAGGGCGTAGTAATAACTGCTATAGTTAAAATGCCGAGTTCTTTCGAAATCTCGGCGATTGTTGGGGCCGCACCGGACCCGGTGCCACCGCCCATTCCTCCGGTGATAAAAACCATGTCTGCGCCTTTTAAGTTTTCTGATATTTCCTCCCGGCTTTCTTCAGCCGCCTTTTTTCCCAAAGTGGCATCCATGCCCGTACCCAAGCCCCGGGTAATATTTTTTCCAATTAAGATTTTATTCTGCGCCCGGCAGAAATGCAGGGCCTGGGCATCTGTGTTAACGGCAATCAGCTCAACGCCCTCAATATCAAACTTGGCCATGCGCGAAACAGTATTAGAGCCGGAGCCGCCTGCTCCTATCACTTTGATTTGCGGATTCATATACTTAAACCTATTTACGGGATAAAGTTTTTAAGCCATATTTTCAGCTTATAACCCCATCCCCCGAGGTTTAGTATACCCGTATCTGTTTCAGAATCAACCCCTCCCAACGCCAAACCGGCCACGGTGGCCAATGAAGGATCTTCCTGAAGCCCGATGATTCCTTTAGGAATTCCTATTTCGCAGGCGAGTTTCAAGGTCTCTTTTGTCAATTCCTTTATTTTAGGAATTTTAGCTCCGCCTCCGGTAAGTACGATTCCGGCCGGCAGCAGCTCCTGTCTGTTAATTTTCTTCAATTCTTTTTGGACTAAATCCAATATTTCAGAAACTCTAGGCTCGATAATATCCACCAACTCCTTCTTTGTAAAAAAAAGAGAAGAGGATCTGTCAAAAACTTCTATCTTCTTGCGCGATTGATCTTTTTTGACCGCGATATCTTTATCTGTTTTTGAAAGCATGCAGGTGCCATATTGTTTCTTAATGCTTTCGGCAACTGCCACTTCTGTTTTAAGCCCTATGGCGATATCGTTTGTGATATTAGCAGACCCGATGGGAAAAACTACAAGATGTATCAGGTCGCCTTCTTCAAAAACCGCCAGGCTTGTGGTGTTGGCTCCGATATCAATTAAAGCAACTCCCAATTCTTTCTGCTGGGGGGTCAAAACAGCTTTAGCGGCGGCTAAGGGAGAAGGCACTACATCATCAATTTTAAGCTTGGCATTAAAAACCGACTGGGTAAGATTCATAAAATACGGGGAAAAAACGCAAAGGAGAAGAACCTTGGCCTCCAACCTCATGCCGGTTAAATCCACCGGCTGTTTTATGCCTTTCTGATCATCAATAATATATTCTTTAGGAATAACATCCAATATTTCATCGTTTTTGGAAGAAATATTAATTGCTCTGGCTGCCTGCAGAACTCTTTCCACGTCTTCCTTGGAAATTCTCTGGTCAGCCCTGGAAACAGAAATTATACCGTCGGAAGGAGTAACATAAATATGGCTACCGCCGATATTTACAAAAACAGGACCGACTCTTCTGTTGCAATCCTTTTCAATCCCCGATATTATCATCTGCACGTTTTTTGAAACCTCCTCTATATCAACCACCGCCCCTCTTCTCAATCCGAACGAGGGAATTTCCGCATATGACAAAACCTCCCAGCCTTTGGCTTTCTTTTGGGCAACCAGCGCCTTGATGGCGTTTGTACCGATATCTAATCCGGTGACAATACTCCCTTTGGACATTTAATTAAAAACTTTTATAAAATACTTTTCCTGTTTTTTTTCCATCAGCTCGGATTCTTTTTTTGACTTCTCATGCTCATAGCCAAGCAAATGCAGAATGCCATGTATAAAAACTTTTATTTGCTCCTTTTCTGTTTTTACAACTTCCGGACAAATCACAACCTCTCCTAAATATCCATTATCCAATTCAAAAGATAAAACATCCGTCTCTCTATTTTTATTCCGAAACTTTTTGTTAAGCTTTTTTATCTCGGCTTTATTAACAAAAGCCAGAGATATTTTTTCTCTTACTCTATTTTCGCCTTTTAAGACAATTTTTGCAACTGTGGAAAACCTAGCCCTGCTTATGCGGAAAGAAGAGAGGTTGTTTATCTCTATCATAATTGTATCAGATTCATATATTTTACACCATTTTCGGAATAAAACAAAAAGGCCGGCTTTCGCCGGCCTAATTTTATTTGTTTAATAGTTCTTTTACTATTCTGCTTATCTCCGAGTTCTCGGCTTTGCCTTTTACTTTCGGCATCAGGCTCGCCATTATTTTTCCCATGTCTTTCATTTCTTTGGCCCCGGTCTTGGCTATTGATTCTTCAATCAGTTTTTTTAATTCTTCCTCTGGCAGCTGCTCCGGAAGATATTTCTGCAGAATTTCAATTTCCTTTTTTTCTTTATCCGCCAATTCCTGCCTGTTGCCTTTTTCATAAAGGGCTATAGCATCCCTTCTTTTTTTTATCTCCGAAGAGATAACTTCGATTGTTTCTTCGTCCGTCAGAGCGGATTCTTTTATCAGATACTGCTCCGTAGCCTCCGGTTTTTGTTTTGAAACTTTGTATCTTTTCTCTTTTTCTTTTGTGGTAATGGCAGCTGAAAGCATACGCAAAGAACCGGCCTTTAATTGATCGCCGGATTTTAATGCCTCAGTGGCATCATTTTGTATATTTTGTTTCAACATTTTACCTGGGCTTGGCTAATTTGTCCTGCCTTTTTTTCTCTGCCCTAAGCTCAACCCTTCTCAAAGCGCTCCTTTTTTTTGCCAGAGCTGATTTTGGCCTTCTGGTAAACTGATTTTTCCTCACTTCAAGCAAAACTCCGGATTGCCTTACGGTTTTGGTGAAACGATGGACCAAATTCTGAGAAGTTTCTTTTTCTTTTTTTCTTACTTCTAAAACCATGTTATTTCTTTATTTTACTTTTCATTTCTTTTACGACCTTGTCAAGTTTTATTTCCTTTTGAGTGCCCGTATCCATATCCCTCAAAGTAATAAAATCTTCCAACGCTTCTTTTTGGCCGAATATCAGAACCCATCTTATTCCCATTTTATTGGCGGTTCTTAATTGAGCCTTTAATGAATCTTTTGAAAATGATTCTGCTACCGGTATCTTGGCTGCCCTAAACTCTTCAAACAGCTTCATGCTTTTCCTTTTTGCCATCTGTCCAAGCTGGGCTAAAAATATCTTTGATTCTTCCTGCTTGTTTGAGGGCTTCGATTCTCTTAATTTCATCAGGTTGACAATTCTCTCCACACCGCCGGCCACTCCGCAGGCCGGGGTATCTCTGCCTCCAAGAACCTTCATCAGGCCGTCATATCTTCCGCCCCCCATTAATGTTCCCTGGGCCTGGCCCTGTTCCGAAGCCTCAACAACTTCAAAAACGGTCTTAGTGTAATAATCCAATCCTCTTACTAAATAAGGATTTAAGGTATAGGGCAGTTCCAGCTCGTCTAAAAACTCCAGGACTTGCTTAAAGTGAGCGTGGCAGTGTTCGCAAAGATGGTCGATTATCTGGGGCGCTCCGGCTTTGACTCTCTGGCACTTTTCTTCCTTGCAATCCAGAATCCTCAAAGGATTTTCTTTTAGGCGCCTCTGGCAGTCAGGGCACAAAGATGATCTCCTGGATCTGAAATAGCTGGTTAAGATTTTCTTAAAATACGGGCGGCACTCCGAGTCGCCGATGCTGTTTACCTCTATGGTCAGATTTTTAAATCCCAGTTCTTTCAAAACATCGTAGCTCATTTGTATGATTTGTCCGTCAATGGAAGGGTTATTCTCTCCCAGAGCCTCGAAGCCGAACTGGTTGAATTGTCTGTATCTGCCTGCCTGGGGCCTTTCGTGCCTGAAACAGGGTCCGGAATACCAAAGCTTTACCGGCTGGGGAAGGTTGTGCATTCCATGTTCGATATAGCTTCTGGCTATTACCGGAGTGTATTCCGGCCTCAGAGCCACCATATCTCCGCCCTTTGTCCTAAAAACATACATTTCCTTTTCCACTATGTCGGTGTTGCTTCCCGTGCCTTTTGAAAAGACTTCGGCGAATTCCAAAATCGGCGTCTCAATTCTTTCAAAACAATAATAGTTGGCAATGCTTTCAACCGCTTTTTGCACCTTCTTAAAATATACCTGGTCTTCGGGCAGGATATCGTGCATGCCGGTTAAAGTTTGAAATCTTACTTTAGCTGTCATCTTAAAAAGATAAATTATATGCCGGCTTTGTAATTTCAGATAAAGCTGCTAATGGAAAAATTCTCAAAAAGGCCTTGCCGATTATGTTTTTTCTCGGCACGACTCCCCAGGACCTGGAATCAAAAGAATATTCTCTGTTGTCTCCTAAAACAAAATATTCATCAGAACCTAAAACAATATTTACATCTCCGTATGTCTTCAAGGCGTCGGAAAGATATTCTTCTCCCAGCACAAAAGGTTCGCCATCTTTTATTATTGAAATCCTGCTGTTTTGTATATCCACCGTCTCGCCGGGCAGGCCGATGATTCTTTTAATAAACTTCTGGCTTGTATCTTTGGGATATTTAAAAACGATAACATCCCCTCTGGCAGGATCGGATAATCTGTAAGAGATTTCATCAACTATCAGATAATCGCCGGACCTGAAATTGGGCGTCATCGATTCCCCTTTGACTATAAAAGGCTGGAATAAGAAATAGCGGATGGGCAGCACTATCACCAGGGCAATAAGGCCTATCTTAATAAGCTCCCAGCCAAAAGATAAATATTTTTTAATTTCCATAATTATGATTAAATTTTAAGTAATTATATCACATTTTCCAGCTCGTTGCAATAGCAAAAATACAAAAAAAGAGGGGCTGCAGCAATGCTGCAACCCCATGGGAAAAAGGTGTATGCCGTTACCGGCTGTTAGAACATGACGCAAAGAGTGGAGCGAACGCTCCGGCGCTTGCACTTGGGCTTGCGGGTGTCATCTCCGATGCCGTTCTTATGTCCGACAAGCAGACGATGCACCGCCATTGAATGCACTGAAACCCCGGACTTCTTCTCAACGATGCGGCACACCTCCTTAATGGAGTCGTGCGCAAGAGCTTTCCCGTTGAGGCGAGACGCCTCCTCGAGAATGAGCTTTTTGAGTTCAGGTTTCAGCCGGCGGTGAGAACAGATCGTCTTGGACATGAGTCGAATCCTTCCTTGAGAGGGTCAGAAAAGCTGTAAAAACAGTTGCCTCTTCTCTGCCCGCCTGCGGGGAACGACGAACGCATGATCAAAAATGCTTCA
>CAYVRE010000014.1:0-5855 GCA_964453095.1 uncultured Candidatus Saccharibacteria bacterium | reverse complement strand
GCCTCTTCTCTGCCCGCCTGCGGGGAACGACGAACGCATGATCAAAAATGCTTCAAGCCTTACCTCCTTTCTATAATTGCTGCCTTGGGACGGAGAAAGATAATTGATCACCTCCTTTCCTTGGCTATGTGTGCTATGATTTTTATATTATATTGCTTGAACAGCTTAATGTCAAATAATTGAAAAAAATATGAAAAAAGGTTAAGTTAGATATAATGACAACAATTATCATCGGGCTGGGCAATCCCGGCGCAAAATTTGAAGCAACAAGGCATAATGTCGGATTTATGGCTTTAAATGAATTTGCAAAGAAAAATGATTTTCCCGAGTTTAAGCTGCAGAAGAAGTTTGAGGCGCTGGTTTCGGAAGGAATTATCGGAGAGAATAAAATTATTCTGGCAGAACCGCAGACATTTATGAACGAATCAGGCAAAGCGGTTCAAAAGATATTAAAATCAATGCCTGATGCGAATTTGATTGTCGTCCATGATGATATCGATATGCCGGCGGGCAAGATAAAAATAGTGGAGGAGAGAGGTTCGGCCGGACACAAAGGCGTGGAATCAATCATAAAAAGCGTCGGCAACCAAGGGCTTATCAGATTCAGAATTGGAATTGCCGGACAGGCTGATACAAAAGCCAAAGAAGTTGTACTGAAAAAATTCTCTGCTGAGGAACAAAAAACTATAAACGAAACAGTTGTCAGGGTTGCGGAGGCGCTCAATTTCTTTTTGGAAAACGGACTGGAAAAAACAATGAATACATATAATTAGAAAATAGCTGACGAATAAAAAAAGACTGGGGCCGAAGATGCCTCAGTTTTTTAATATTCCGCTTTGGAAAAAAGCGTGAGGGATTCTTAATATATTAAACGCCGACTTTCGCGGACGAGGTAGACGAACCCGCTCAAAATGCATAAAACGGCCGTCTTCCCAGCTTAGAGAAAACCCTCTGCCAAACGGAGAAACGTGATTTAAGAAATCGATTACTGCCATCGCGCCGTCACACGATCCGGCAGAAAAACGAGTCCCGTCCCACATAGTCAAAGATATTGACATCGAACCTTCTAGAAATATCATTACCCAGTCTGATTTTCTCACCAAAATCCGGCTTATCTGCTTAAAGCTTTTTAAGGTTACTCCTTCCATTGCCCTCTCCTTTTTGTAAAAGGCCTATCCTAAAAAACTGTTCCTTATTTTATGATACTCCTATATAATAAATTGCCAATGCTTATCCGCTTCTGTTATAGTTAATAAAAATGTATGAGATAAAAACCATATCAATAGAGGAACAAGGATATCCCGAGGAATTGAAAAAAATCAAAGATGCCCCCAACCCCCTCTACTATATCGGCATCCTTCCTGCCCCGAATGAAAAATGTTTTGCCATTGTGGGCACCAGGCATTGTTCTGCGTACGGTCAGCAGACTGCCTTAAAAATATCAGGCCGGCTGGCGGAGTCAGGGCTTACCATTGTTTCCGGCATGGCGCCGGGAATCGACACCTTCAGCCACCGCGCAGTAATTGAAAAAAGAAAAAGAACCATTGCCGTTCTGGGCACGGGATTAGACGAAGAATCAATCTATCCCCATACCAATCTGGATTTATCGAGAGAGATTATTGAAAACAGCGGCTGCCTTATCTCAGAACTTCCTCCGGGAACAAGAGGCTCAAGGTTCAGTTTTCCAAGACGCAACCGAATAATCTCGGGCCTGTCCTCGGCCGTATTGGTAATAGAGGCAAAAGAAAGATCGGGCTCGATGATTACCGCCAACTATGCCAAACAGCAAAATAAAAAGCTCTTTGCAGTTCCCGGCTCGATTTATTCTTTAAACTCCGGCGGGACCAACAAACTGATTAAAGAAGGGGCTATGTTAATTGGGAGCGCAAATGATATACTTGAAGCACTAGGATTTTTCAGCTTAAAACAGATTTCAAAAAAGGATTTTAAATAAAGGCATATTCATTAAATAATTAAAAAATGGATTTAGTAATTGTAGAGAGTCCCGTAAAAGCAAAAACAATTCAAAAGTTTTTAGGAAATGGATTTAAGATAAAGTCATCTTTCGGGCACGTGAGGGATCTGCCCAAAGGCGCGCTGGGGGTGGATGTAGAAAATGATTTCGAGCCGAAGTATGTGATACCGACCAAAGCCAAAAAAACAATCACCGAGCTGAAAAAGGAATCAGCTAAGGCAGATAATACTATACTGGCGACTGACGAAGACCGCGAAGGAGAATCCATTGCCTGGCATTTGCAGGAAGCGTTAAAGCTTAAAAATCCCCAGAGAATTGTTTTTCATGAAATTACCAAAATAGCCATTGAAAACGCCTTAAAAACTCCGCGCAGTATTGATATGAATCTGGTCAATGCCCAGCAGGCGCGAAGAGTATTAGACCGGCTGGTCGGGTATAAGCTGTCTCCGTTTCTATGGAAAAAGGTTTCCAGGGGCCTGTCAGCCGGCCGAGTGCAGTCGGTGGCAGTGCGGCTGGTTGTGGAAAAGGAAAGGGAAATTGAAAAGTTCATTCCCGTGGAATATTGGAGCATTGAGGCGCTACTTCAAAAGCTTGGAAAAGACTTTATCGCCACACTGGCTAAAAAGGATGGAAAAGCAGTTGATAAATTGGAAATCAAAAACAAAGAGAGCGCCGATAAAATCCTGAAGGAATTAAACGGCGCAGACTATGTAGTTGAAAGTGTTGAAAAAAAAGAAACCAACAGATATCCGGCTCCGCCCTTTACCACCAGCACTTTGCAGCAGGCTGCTTGGCAGAGATTTCACTTCTCGGCTAAGATGACCATGTCTCTGGCCCAGCGCCTTTATGAAGAAGGACATATCACCTACCACAGAACCGACTCGTTGAATCTGGCTGATTCATCTTTGTTGGCGGCCAAACAATTCATTGTAGAAAAATACGGGCAGAATTATTGGGCGGGAAAAACAGTAAAATACAAAACAAAAAGCAATTCAGCCCAAGAGGCTCACGAAGCCATCAGGCCTGCTTATCCCGACAGAACCCCGGAATCATTAAAAGAAATTGATGCCAGGCAATTAAAGCTCTACACTCTAATATGGCAAAGGTTTATCGCCTGCCAGATGACACCTGCGATATTTGATTCGGTTTCTGCCGATATTAAAGCCGGAGATTACGCTTTCCGGGCTAACGGACAGGCCTTAAAGTTCGATGGATTTTTAAAAGTCTATCCGATAAAGTTTGAAGAAAAAAACTTGCCAAACCTGGAAAAAGGCGATAACTTAGACTTGATAAAACTGGACTCTGTCCAGCACTTTACTGAACCGCCGGCCAGATACAATGAAGCCAGCCTGATTAAAACGCTTGAAAAGTTTGGCATAGGAAGGCCCTCAACCTATGCGCCGACTTTAGCCACCATCCAGCAAAGAAATTACGTTGAAAAGAATGAACAGAAAAGATTTATTCCGACCGAGATAGGCATAATAGTAAACGATGTATTGGTCAAAAACTTCCCCGAGGTTGTTGATATTGATTTCACTGCTAAAATGGAAAAGGAGTTAGATGAGGTTGCAGAAGGAAAAGACAGCTGGCAAAAAACCTGCAGGGACTTCTATAAACCCTTCTCCAAGAATCTCGAAGAAAAATACCAAGAAGTTAAAAAATCAGACCTGACAAAAGAGACGGACAAGGTCTGCCCCAAATGCGGAGCTCCGCTGATAGACCGCATGGGAAAGTTCGGCAGATTTTATGCCTGCTCAAAATTCCCGGAATGCAAATATACGGAATCAATTGATGACAAGAATAAGAATCTGGGAATAAAATGCCCCAAATGCAAAGAGGGCGATATAGTTGCCAGGAAAACCAAGCGCGGCAAGCTCTTTTACGGATGCAACCGCTTCCCCAAGTGCGATTTTGCCTTATGGTACAAGCCCATAAAACAGGAAGATAGCGATTTTCCTGAATCATGTCCCCAGTGCGACTCTCCACTAGTGGAAAAAAAGAAAGCAGTTGCCTGCTCAAATAAAGAGTGCAACTACAAAAGGCCTATAAAATGAAGGATGATATACAAAAAATAATCAGAAGAAGTTCTAATCCCAAGCTGATTGAGGAGGCTTTTGAGTTTGCCAAGGAGGCTTATAAAGACAAGAACAGGGTTTCAGGAGAAAACTATATCCACCATGTCGTAAGGGTTGCTTCCGCATTAGATGGAATGGGGCTAGATGCCGTAACCATTGCTTTTGGCCTGCTGCATGACATAGCAGACGATATGCCCAGTTCAACGGAAAGAGCTGAATTACAAGCCGTAGAGAAAAAATTCGGGATGGAGATCGGACGATTAGTTGAAAGGATTTCAAAGCTTAGCAAAATCCGCTATTCTTTAACAATCAATATTAAAAATTGGGATACGCTTACCCGGGAAAAGTTGGAAAACCTGAGAAAAATGTTTTTGGCAATAGCCGGAGATTTAAGAGTGGTCTTAGTAGAGCTTGTTTCCCGCCTAGATGGATTAAACTTTCTGCAATATCTGCCGGAAGACCAACAAAAACTGTATGCCCTTGAAACCCTACGTATTTTTGTACCCATAGCCAACCGGCTGGGCTTGAGCGAAATAAGGAGAAACCTTGAAGATCTGTCTTTTTCATATTTATATCCAAAAAAATTCAAGTGGCTTAAAAAAAACGTCAAAGAAGAATACGAAGAAAGAGAAAAATTTCTCCGTCGATTTACTCCACGTTTGAAGAAAATACTCAAAAAAGAACACTTATTATTTGAAGATATAAATTATCGGGCAAAATCATATTGGAGCACCTATAAAAAACTTTTGACGCATGATATGAATTTTGACAGAATCCACGACCTTATTGCTCTCAGGATAGTCGTTAAAAGTATCCCGGATTGCTACAAGACCCTGGGCATAATCCATAAATATTGCAAACCCATATCCGAAGAAATCAATGACTATATCGCCAAGCCAAAAATCAATGGCTACAGATCGCTGCACACTACCGTTTTTTGCGAAGATGACAGAATAAGCGAAATACAAATAAGGACAGAAGAGATGCACAGGGAAGCAGAGTTCGGCATCTGCGCCCACTGGTCATATAAAGAAAAAATCGACCTGAAAAAAGAGGGTGAGAATTTTGAATGGATGAAAGGCGCTTCTAATTTCTGGAAAAGTTTTAAAATCGAGTTTTTCAAAAACCAGGTTTTTGCTTTTACTCCAATGGGAGACGTTATCGCTTTGCCAAAGGGATCAACTGCGGTTGATTTCGCCTATGCCGTACATTCAGAAATAGGAAATCACTGCGAGTCAGCAAAAATCGGCGGGAAGATAGTGCAGTTAAATCATATTTTGGAAAATGGAGACATTGTGGAAATCGCCATAAATAAAAACAGGAATCCATCTAAGGATTGGCTCAGATTTGTTAAAACAAGTTTTGCGAAATCGAATATCAAAAGAATTGTTGAAGAAAATGAGTCCGGCTTCAAACTCCCTTTCTCCGGCTTTATAAAAAGAAAAATAAGTGAAATCTCGGAAGTAGCAAAAAAACTCCAAGGACAGAAACAAAAGATTAAAAAAGAAAAGCCCAGGCAGATCTTTCTGGCCGGACAAAAAGGAATGATGGTGCACATTGCCAAATGCTGCAATCCCCAGCCGGGCGAAAAGGTTAAGGCTTATCTCGCCCAAAACAGGGCTGCTGTCTTGCACAGGACGTCCTGCAATAATTTCAAAAAAATAGCCGAGAAATTCCCTAAAAAAATAATCGACGCCTCCTGGGAATAGGGTTGAAAAACGGCTGAAAATGTGATAAAATAAGGGCAAAAGCCGGGGTGATGAAATTGGCAAACATGCGGCACTCAAAATGCCGTGAGCGCAAGC
>CAYVRE010000013.1:0-16345 GCA_964453095.1 uncultured Candidatus Saccharibacteria bacterium | reverse complement strand
TTGTTTGCGATAACATACGGAGTTTGGAAAATATCGGCTCAATCTTCCGGACAGCTGATGCGCTGGGGGTTGATAAGATATATCTTTGCGGCATTTCCGGAACCCCTCCTCATCATAAAATCTCAAAAACAGCTTTGGGCGCGGAGAAGACAGTTCCTTTCGAGCATCACTGGCAAATTTGGCGGCTTATTGATAAACTGAAGAAAGACAAAGTCCAGATTGTGGCATTGGAGCAGGATAAAAAAGCAGTTGTTTATACAAAGTTTAAGCCCAAGTTTCCTTTGGCCCTGATAATCGGCAATGAAGTCGAGGGTATTTCTCAAAAAACACTGAAAAAAGCGGATAAGATAATATATCTGCCCATGCGAGGCAAAAAAGAGTCATTAAATGTGTCCGTGGCCTTCGGGGTCGCAGGTTACGGGATTAGATCCCTACGGGGAATCCGCCTGCGGGCGTCAAATAAAAATATTAAAAAATAAAAATATGTATCAAATATCAGTAGCTGAATTAGACGCGATGATGAATAATCCATGGTTTCTCGCGCTGTTTACATTGTTGGCCATCTGGTCGATTATATGGAAGGGCATGGCCCTATGGAAAGCAGCCAAAAACGGGAGCAAGCCGTGGTTTGTCGCGCTTCTGATAGTGAATACGCTGGGAATACTGGAAATCCTGTATATCTATATCTTCAGCAAAAAAAAGGCATAAAATAATTGACAGGCGTTTTTTAATCTGGTAAGCTAAAAGCAGACTAAATCAGTCTGCTTTTATGATAAAAGTTTCCAAAAAATCTCAATACGGATTAAGAGCCATGGTTTTATTGGCTAAAAGTTATAAAGGAAAGCAAGTGCTTTCCACTAAGACAATCTCCCAAAAAGAAGGAGTGCCTTTTGATTTTTTGGAGAAAATAATTGCCAGGATAGAAAAAGCCGGGCTGGTAAAAGGCAAAAAGGGAGTTTCCGGGGGATATATTCTCTCCCGCTCTCCAAACAAGATAAGCGCCAAGGATATTGTTTCTGCTCTGGAGGATAATAAAAAAGCTGTTGATTGCTCATTGTGCGGAAGATCAAAGCAGTGCTTGACTAAAAGCGTGTGGGCCAAGATAGATAATTCCTTCAATAAAACTTTGAAATCAGTAACATTGGCAGATTTGATCAAATGAAAAATATATATTTAGATTATGCCGCCACTACTCCCGTAGACAAGCGCATCGTTAAGGCGATGCTCCCTTATCTTGCAGAGGGCTTCGGCAATACAATGTCTCTGCATTCTTTCGGGCAGGAGGCCAAGCTAGCTCTGGAAAACAGCCGGCAGACCATTGCTGATTTAATAAACGCCCAACCTAATGAAATTGTTTTTACCAGTTCGGCAACTGAAAGCAATAATTTGGCTTTGAAAGGTATTGCTTTTGCTAATAAAAACAAGGGGAATCATATAATAATTTCCTCTATCGAGCATCCCTGTATTGCTGAGTCAGCCAAGTGGCTGAAAAGGCAGGGCTTTAAAATAACGGAATTACAGGTTGATAAATATGGTTTAGTTTCTCCGGAAGATGTCAAAAAGGCAATTACAAAAGATACAATTCTGGTTTCCGTAATTTACGCTTCCAATGAAATAGGCACAATACAGGATGTAGCTGAAATCGGAAAAATCTGTAAAAAAAGAGGAATATATTTTCATACCGATGCTTCTCAGAGTTTCGGCAAAATCATGATTGATGTCAATAAAATGAACATTGATTTGCTGACTGCCAGTTCGCATAAGATATGCGGGCCTAAGGGGGCAGGGCTTTTATACATAAAGGAGGGGGTGAGGATAGAGCCGCTGTTGCACGGCGGCGGGCAGGAAAACGGGATGAGGTCTTCAACGATAAACCTGGCAGCCATTGTAGGCTTTGCCAAAGCAGTTGAAATCTGCAAAAAAGAGATGGTGGGGGAGAATAAAAGGTTGGAGAAATTGAGAGATAAAGCTATAAAAGAGATATTAAAGATAAAAGGGTCGCATCTTAACGGCCATCCTAAAAAGCGCTTGGCTAATAATATAAACATGTGGTTTGATTTTGTGGAAGGCGAGTCATTGGTTATACAATTGGATTTGCATGGCATCGCCTGCTCAACCGGCTCTGCCTGTTCTTCGGCTACATTAGAGCCAAGCCATGTTCTGCTGGCCACCGGATTGAAACCGCAGGAGGCCCACGGCTCTTTAAGGATTTCTCTGGGCAGATGGACAACTGAAAAAGAGATTAATCAATTAATAAGGGTCTTGCCGGGAATAGTAAAAAGAATAAGGGATATTTCTCCTTTTAAAAAACATGAAAGCAGATAACAATATTTGCGGCGGGCTGTATACCAAGAAAGTTTTAGAAATATTCAAAAATCCGCACAATTACGGAAAAATTAAAAATGCCGATGGTATAGGAAAAGTGGGCAATATCGTCTGCGGAGACGTGATGTGGCTGTATATTAAAGTCGGATTAAAGAAAGATAAAAAAGAATTTATTAAGGACATAAAGTTTGAAACTTTTGGCTGTGTGGCGGCTATTTCAACCAGTAGCATTATTACTGATTTGGCAAAAGGCAAGAAGATAAAGGAAGCGCTGAAAATCAGCAAAGACAATGTGATAAAATCATTGGGCGGCTTGCCTAAGATAAAATACCACTGTTCTGTTTTGGCAGTAGATGCTTTAGTTGAAGCAATCTTTGATTATTTCTCTAAAAACAAGAAGAAAATCCCGGCTGATTTGCAAAAAAAGCATGATATTATACAAAAATCAAAAGAAACCATAGAAGAGAGGTATAAAGAATGGGCCTAAAAAGGGCTTGACAGGGCGCTATTTTTCTGTTAGTATACATATATAAATTACGGCGTGTGCCGCAATTTTTCTTTTTTACAACCCTTTGGAATTTCTCTAAGGGGTTGGTCAGTTCTTTCCAAGGAGTAGTCGAGCGATGCACAAGATAGAGGATGTAGCCTTACGTAATCTGTCCAATTTCTTTTTACTCGTCGGAAACGGCGATACGCTTGAGACCCTTAGGGGTCTCATCAAAGAAGTGGAAGGAGGGGTTTCTCTGGAGGACATTTTTAAGAAAGTTGTCTCTAATGCCAGGATCCAGGCGGATAAAGAAGAAGACCCCTTCCAATGCTTTAGGGAGTGGACGATAATTGCCGGCCATACCGGCGAAGACGCAGATCTGGCAAGGGCGGAAGATCTTCTTCCGAAAATCCATAGCCCTAATCAAAGAGGGGTGGCTAAAAAGTTGCTGGTCAAGGCCCTTGCCAAAGCAGGACATGTTGAAGATGCCAGGACCGTCTCCGGCAACATCAAGAACGCTTACTGGCGGGCAGAAGCGTATCTGGAGCTGTATGAAATCAGGAACGATGCAGCCGACCTCTCCAGTGCTATCTCTGCGGCTGAGCATATAAATGGCGCTGACGCCAAAGGCGAGGTCTTTGCTCAGATAAAAGCCGCTCGGCACGAAGAGTAATGCCCGTTTAGGGTCAGTTCACAGCCAGGGATGTCTTCTCGTCCCTGGCTTGTTTTTTTACATAAAAAAGATTAATTTAAAAATAATGAGGAAAATCAAAAAACTAAAAATTATTGTTGCTATGTCTGGAGGAGTGGATAGCTCGGTGGCGGCGGCTTTGTTAAAAAAGGCCGGTTTTGATGTTATCGGGGTTTTTATGAAGTTTTGGAAAGAAGGCAGGAGCGCAGAGAATCGCTGCTGCTCTGTGGAATCAGAAAAATTAGCCAGAGCAGTGGCGAAGAAAATCAACATTCCGTTCTATGTTGTAAACGCGGAAAAAGAGTTTAAAAAGAAAGTTGTTGATTATTTCTTAAAAGAATATAAGGCAGGCAACACTCCCAACCCCTGCGTCGTCTGCAACAAAGAAATCAAGTTCGGGTTTTTAATCGAAAAGGCCTTGAAAATGGGAGCTGGTTTTGTGGCAACCGGACATTATGCAAAGATAAGAAGCGGTAAATTGCTGAAGGGTGGAGATAAAGAGAAGGACCAGTCGTATTTTTTATGGCAGTTAAACCAGAAACAATTGAGCCGTATTATGTTTCCGGTGGGCGGATATGCAAAAACAGAAGTAAGAGAATTGGCCAAAAAGTTTAAGTTGCCGACGGCTGAAACCCCGGAGTCGCAGGAGGTTTGTTTTATCCAGCATACGACAAATGATTTTCTTAAAAAGTATCTGAAAATAAAATCTGGCAATATTGTTGATACAAAAGGCAAAGTTTTAGGCAAGCACCAGGGCTTGTGGTTTTATACCATAGGCCAGAGAAAGGGGATAGAGATACCCCAGGGGCCTTATTATGTTGTTTCAAAAGATTATAAAAAAAACAGCTTGGTTGTTTCCAAAAACCAGAAAGATTTGCTTAAAAAAGAATTGATTGCAAGCCAAGTCAATTGGATTTTACCGCAAAAATTGCCGGTAAATGCCGAAGTGAAAATAAGATACAAAAGTAATTTTGCCAAGGCAAAAATCTCAGATTATAGCAGGGGAAAAGTAAAAATAGTTTTTCAGCAGCCGCAGAGAGCGATAACTCCCGGCCAGTCAGTTGTATTTTATAAAGGCGCTCAGTTATTAGGCGGGGGAGTGATCGGTTAAACCTTTTAACCTATTGACAAGGTTTTTTGTTCTGATATAATACACCTATACCCCAGGTATTGAAGAATAAAATTAATTTTAAAAACATGAACACAAATAGAAAGAAGGCGCTGATAGGCCTTAAAAAGGCGCACAGCTTAACGGCTAAGATAATAAATATGATAGAAGGCGACCAATACTGCATTGACATCATGCAGCAGAATTTGGCTGTTATAGGGCTTTTAAGGTCTGCCCATGAAATGCTGATGGAAAACCATTTAAACAGCTGTTTCAAATCAGCCATGGCCTCGAAGAATGAAAAAAAGAAGAAGCAGATGACAGACGAGATATTAAAAGTAACTAAATTGTTCAATAAATAGCATGAAAGAGCATACATATTCCGTGAAAGGCATGCATTGCGCCTCGTGCGAGATTTTAATAGAAAAAAAGTTTCTTGAGATCAGCGGCGTAAAAGCTGTTGAGGCTTCGACCAATAACGGGCAGGTAGTAATCGAATACGAGGGGGACAGGCCCAATCCAAAGCGCCTGAGCGCTGTTTTTGAAAAGGAAGGGTATGTCTTTTCGGATTCAGCTGAAAAAGCAGAAGCTTCTGAAACAAAAAAGGGGTTGAACAAAACACTGGTCGCGTTTAACATAGCCATTCTTTTTGCCATCGGCTTCCTGCTTTTAAATAAGTCGGGCGTATCCGGGCTTTTAAATGTCAATTCAAAATCTTCTTTAGTTACTTTTCTGGGGCTGGGGCTTTTAGCCGGCGTTTCCAGCTGCGCAGCCTTGGTCGGAGGAATGGTTTTATCTATGTCAAAACAATGGCAGAGCCTTTATTCTGAAAAAAATACAACTTATGAAAAGCTCCAGCCGCATATATTATTCAGCGCAGGCAGATTGATATCATACGCCCTTCTGGGCGCGGTGCTGGGCATAATCGGAAGCAGGCTGGAAATATCTTTTAAATTCACTTCCTTTTTAGTCATAGCCATTTCCTTTATGATGATGGGGCTGGGGCTGCAGATGCTGGGGCTCAAGGCTTTCCGTAAGTTTCAGATTTCTCTGCCCAAGTTTATCACCAGAAACATTGCCAATGAAGGCAACTTTCAGGGAAGATATATGCCGTTTTTAATGGGAGCTTTAACTTTTTTTCTGCCCTGCGGGTTTACGATAACAGCCCAGGGAATGGCCTTACTGTCAGGCAATGTTGTCCAGGGTTCCTTAATAATGCTTTTCTTTGCTTTAGGAACAGCCCCGATGCTTTTATTCATCGGCATTTCAAGCGTTAAGTTTTTCGGAAAGCCTAATATTTCTGAGCAATTTTCAAAAGTAGCCGGATTTCTGGTTTTGTTTTTTGCTTTGTTTAATATATCCACGCAGCTGAATGTTTTAGGATATACTGGCATAAGCGGAATTTTTAATTCCTCCAGCGTTTCCGGACAAACCGCCTCAGTTGATGAAAAAGATCTGCCTCCGATAGTTGACGGCAAACAGATTGTGAAAATGGATGCATCAGCTTCGGGCTATAAACCGAATTACATAAAAGTAAGAGCAGGGGTTCCTGTAAAATGGGAAGTTACGGACACCGGCACTTCCGGATGCACCAATGCCATTATTTCCTCCGGCTTATTCTCCGGCCAGATTGATCTGACGCCCGGCCAGGTTTCAGTTAAGGAATTTACCCCGCAGAAGGCCGGAAAATACAGATTTTCTTGCTGGATGGGAATGGTTACGGGTATAATAGAAGTAATAAATTAATATGAAAATTACACAAAAGACAACATTAAAAAAGATTATGGAAGTTAAGGGCGCAGAAGAGGTTTTAGCAAAACATAGGGTGCCCTGCTTATCTTGCCCCATGGCTTCTTTAGAAATCGATAAATTAAAGATCGGCGATGTTTGTAAAATGTACGGCCTAAATCTCGATAAAATATTAGAAGAATTAAATAAAATATGAATGAAAAAACAACCTTAAAAATTCAGGGAATGGACTGCGCCTCCTGCGCCTCGGTGATAGAGCACGGTTTGAAAAAGGCAAAAGGAATTGCTTCAGCTTCCGTGAATTTTGCTACGGAAAAAGCTTACGTGGAATTCAATCCGGAAGAAATAAAGGTTAAAGATGTTAAAAGGCATATTGAGGATTTAGGGTACAAAGTATCAGATGATATGGGTGGAATGGACATGGCAAGCCATGACCATCATAAAATAGAGAAAGAAAGCGCAACCAAAAAATTGAAGATGAGATTTATTCTGTCTCTGCTTTTTGGTTTGCCCGTGATATATATTGTCATGGGCGGAATGATTGGTTTGTCGATACCTGCATTCTTAGAAAAATACAATCTGTATCTTCAGGCGGCTTTAGCAACAGCTGTAATAGCGGTTTGTTTTAATATCTGGCAGTCCGGCGCTAAGAAGTTGTTAAAAGCAGGGCCGAATATGGACACATTGATTTTAATTGGAACAGCCACAGCATATTTCTACAGCCTAATAAATCTTATCTTATTGTCACTCGGAAAGAATATATCCATGGATGCCTTCTATTTTGAATCGGCCGTATTCATTTTAGTGTTTATTTCTCTGGGAAAATATCTGGAAGCCATAACAAAAGGCAAGACTTCGGCCGCCATTAAAAGCCTGATCGGGCTCCAACCGAAAGTTGCAACGATAATAAAAGAGGGGAGGGAGCTGGAAGTTCCGATTTCAGAAGTACAAGTCGGAGATGTTATCTTGGTGAAACCCGGCGAAAAGATTCCGGTTGATGGAATTGTCGTCGATGGATATTCGGGAGTGGATGAAAAGGCTATTACAGGAGAAAGCATCCCGGTTGAAAAGAAAAAGGGGGATGAAGTTATCGGAGCCACGATAAACAAGACGGGCGTTTTGAAATTTAAAGCAACCAGAGTCGGTAAAGACACAATGCTGGCTCAGATTATTAAAATCGTTGAAGATGCTATGGGTTCCAAGGCGCCCATACAGCTGCTGGCAGACAAGGTTTCCTTCTATTTTGTTCCTGCTGTGATTGCTATTGCCTTAATAGCAGGAGTTGTCTGGTTTTTGCTTGTGCACCAAATAGCCGTCGCCCTTACGATTTTTGTAGCGGTTTTAATAATTGCCTGTCCCTGCGCCTTAGGGCTGGCAACTCCGACAGCGGTTATGATGGGCACCGGGCTGGCGGCAAAGAATGGAATCCTGATTAAATCCAGCAAGGCCTTGGAAATAGCTAAAGACGTTAACATGGTTGTTTTTGATAAGACAGGAACTTTGACAAAGGGCGAGCCGGTTGTAACAGATATAGTTTTTATCAATGAACGGACTGATGAAAAAGAAATAATGCGCATTGCGTCCTCTGTTGAAAAAAACTCAGAGCATCCGCTGGCGCAGGCGATTGTGGATAAGGCCAAACAGCAGAATATTACTTTGAGCCAGGTTAATAATTTTCAAGCCATACCGGGCAAGGGGGTTGAGGCTGTGTTGGACGGCAAAAAGATTTTATTAGGAACCAGAGCTTGGATGACGGAGAACAAAATAGAATACAAATTTTTAGAAAATAAAATAGCATCGCTGGAAGACAAGGGAAGAACCGCCATGCTTTTAGCAAGAGAAAAAGAGCTGATAGGTATAATAGCGGTGGCCGATGTTTTGAAGGAAAATTCCAAAGAAGCAGTGGACATTCTTCACAAAATGAAAAAGTCAGTGGCGATTATCACCGGAGATAACAGAAGAGTCGGAGAAGCGATTGCTAAACAGCTTGGAATTGACAGGGTTTTAGCCGAGGTTTTGCCCCAGGGAAAATCAGACGAGATTAAAAAACTGCAAGCTGAAGGAAAGATTGTGGCCATAGTGGGGGACGGTATAAACGATGCGCCGGCCCTGGCTCAGGCGGATTTGGGCATCGCGCTCGGCTCCGGGACTGATGTGGCCATGGAAACAGGAGATATCGTTCTTATAAAAGACGATCTGAGAGATGTTGTCAAAGCAATGGATTTGAGCAGATATACGCTGGTAAAGATAAAACAGAATCTCTTTTGGGCATTTTTCTATAACACCGTCGGTATTCCTATCGCAGCCGGAGTCCTATTTCCATTTACGGGCTGGCTGTTGAATCCTTCAATTGCCGCCGGAGCTATGGCCTTTTCATCTGTCAGCGTTGTTCTGAATGCTCTTTCAATGAGCAGGTATAAATAAGCCACAGAGCGTTCGCCCTGTGGCTATGATGCATCGGATTAACCTGCAAGAGGACCAAGTATTGGGGACGATTTTTGCCCGCCGCCGTTTTGGTCTGGAGTTGTCGATCTGCGCCTGTATTCCATCACATACGCGTCTTCCTGGGTGTCTTGGTAACAACCCCGAAGCACGCTGATTGCCCTGAATCCGCATTTCCGGAAAAATAACTGGGCGGCTAAGTTTGTTTCGCGCACCTCCGAAACAATAAGCGGCCTTCTCTGGGCAGAAAGCTTGCTGATTAATTTGCTTATTATCTGGCTTCCGACCCCTTGCCTTTGATAACTGGGGCGCACCGCGATATTAAGAATGTGAATTCTGTCTTTGCACAATTCATAAATCGTGAATCCCGCTATTTTATCTTCGTGTTCAGCCGTCAAGCCAAGGCAATTGCGCCAGCGCAGGGTCCTAATGAAATCGTCCTCTGACCAAGGGAATTCAAAGTTTTGCCGTTCAATGGCGAGAACTTCAGGCATGTCCCGTTGCAGCATCCAGCTTACCTTTACACAAACCCCGGATTTTTGAGCAGTGGCGAGCATAATTCAACCTCCTGTCTAATCCGTTCAAAAATGGAAAGGACAAACGAAAAGATTTTTTTATAATAGTTAATACGGAGAAGGATGTCAAGTTGATTTCGTAAATTTTTTATGCTTTAATTAAAATATGTTTAAAACTATGATTAGTAAAAAATATATATATGTTTCGGCGATAATCTTGATTGTTTTAGTCGGCGCAGCATATCTGGGGTGGCAGTATTTCAAGCCGGCAGACACTTCGGGCATTATTCTGTTCTACAGCAAGAACTGCTCTCACTGCGCCAATGTGGATGAATATATTAAGGCCAATGATGTGGAGAGCAAAATTAAGTTCGAGCAGCTGGAAGTTTCGGACAATCAGAAAAATATTGAATTGCTGGCGGAGAAGGCGCTATTTTGCAAGGTGGATTTAAGCGGAGGCGCTCCGATTCCGTTTCTCTGGGACGGAGAAAAGTGTATAATCGGCGACGTGGATATTATACAATTCTTTCAAGATGCAATTAAATAAAATATCATTTTTTTCGTTAATGTTTTTTGGCGGAGTGGTGTCAGCTGGCGCAGCCAAGGCTGTCTGCCCTCTTTGTGTTGTGGCTGTGGGCGCCGGACTCGGGCTTTCACGGTGGCTAGGGGTGGATGATGTGGTTTCTTCAATCTGGATCGGCGCATTATTGGCAGCCTTAAGCGTCTGGACTGTGCTCTGGCTGGATAAAAAGGGATGGCAGTTCAAGTGGTATAAAACTATTATCACACTCTCATATTTTCTGTTAGTTCTAGGCCCCCTGTGGTATGTTGATATTATCGGACATCCGTCGAACAAGATATTCGGAGTCGACAAGATAGTTTTTGGAGCCGTGATCGGCACTGCAGTTTTTATCTTAAGCGTTTTGTGGAGTGAGAATATGAAGGAAAGGAATCTGGGCAAGCCGCTTTTCCCTTATCAGAAGGTTGTTGTGCCCTTTTTGGTTTTAATAATAACCAGCTTAATATTTTATTTATTAATCACACTAAGATGGATATAAACAAAGAAAAAGTAGGCGATTTAATCAAAAAAGTTGCTGAAAGCAAAAAGGGGGAATTGGATTTGTCTTCAGACGAAGATTTGTCTATTGCCATAATGAATTTGATTTCCATTGAAGAGCATTTCTTTTTTACCGGAGCCAAGACCGGCAAGCCGGAGTATTTTGATTTGCTTGACAAGGCCAGAGAAATGAGAAAAGAGCTGCTTAAAAGGATTATTAAGGACTATGAGGGCGAGGTCTGGTGTTTGCCGCCGGAAACGGCCATCTATACAAATCCAGCGCCAAAAGCAATAGAAGATGTATCTATTGATGAAAAAGTTTTTACTGGTGACGGAGAATTTTTGCCCGTCAGCAAAGTATTTGAGAGAGAGTATAAAGGCGAAATGGTTAAAATTTTTCCATACTATTCAGATCCCCTAAGAATTACTTTGGAACACTCGGTTTTATGTGCCACAGATGTAAGAATAAAGCAGAAAAATTTATGGAGAAAAAACTTTAAAACTCCCAATATAGTTTGGAAGGAAGCCAAAGATTTACTTTGTACAGACTTTTTATTATTCCCACGATATAAAAAAGCAGAAGACCTTAAGAAAATAAATATAGATTACTCATGGGAGAATAAAGGATGTTTTAAGCCAACAAAATTTTATCAATCTTCAGAAATAAAAACAAGTAAAGAGTTGATGGAATTGATAGGGTTTTATATCTCAGAAGGTTCTGTCAGCGAAAGGTGGTATGATTATAAGGGTTCAAAAAAACATAGTTCTAATTTGTATTTTTCTTTTGGCAAACACGAAAAGGAGTTAATTAATAAAGTAAAAAATAATTTCGAAAAGGTTTTCGGATTTTCTATCAAAACTATAGATGGCCACACTACGACCGACTTGGTTTGTTCAAAAAGGTTAGTTGTGAAATTTTTCAGTCAGTTTGGAAAAAAATGCTCAGATAAGCAATTGCCCATGTGGGTAATTAATCTTCCGAGTAAAAAATTATTTCCTCTTATTTGGGCATTAATAAAGGGAGACGGCAGCGAAAGCAAAAACAATATTAGCTATTTTACTATTTCCAAAAAACTTGCTTATCAATTAAGGTTAATTTTATTTAAGATTGGAATTATCCACTCTCTTCATATTAGAGCAAAAGAAAAAAGTGGCGGAGGATACATAAAAGGAAGAAAAATAGTTCCTAGCTCAGATGGTTTTTCTATAACTATTTCAGGAGACGCGGCAAGGATTCTTCAAAACAAAGTTGGCTTAAAGTATGATTTACAAAAAACTTCTGGAAATTTCGGTTATATTTTAGAAGATTATGTAATGTTACCGATAAAAAAAATAGAAAAAGAAAACTATTTTGGTAAAGTTTATAATTTGGAAGTGCCGGGCGCCCAAACCTATGTTACGTTCGCAGGGATAGTCCATAACTGCATTTCAAAACATTTATTATCTGCTTCAATGCGCTTGATGGAAGTCGGCACCAAGGCTCTCGGCCAAGGGAAGAAACAGGAGGCGGAAGATATGTTTAAGAAGGCCTACGACCTCTATTCTTTATTCTGGGGAATAAATCTAAAACTGGTTGACATCGGCGAAGTAAAAAAAATAGGCGATGACCAGATAGACAAAAAAGACGATGATAAAAAAGGAATTATGTCAAAGCTTGGCAAAGTAGTCCAATATGTAATAAACTGCTGTAAAGAATAGAATTTGACACAGATTTTTGTAAGGATATAATAAACTTGTATGGATATCAAAAAATGCGATTTGTGCAAAAAAGAGATTAAAGAGAAAGATGAGTCTGTACATGTTAGATTTGCATCTTATGAACACGCTGATTTATGCGGGCGATGCGCCTTGCCAGTTTTGAAATTTTTGCAAAAGAATAAATTTATTAAAAAGGAAAAACAATAATATGCTTGATAATAATGATATAGAAAAATTAAGCGAAGTGTTCGCTACAAAGGATGATATCAAAAATTTTGCCACAAAAGAAGACATTATTGAATTTAAGAACGAAATTTTAACCGGTCAGGATGAGATATTGGAGAAATTGAATACTTTTTTGCAGGAAAAAACGGTTGGAGATGAGCAGGACGGGAGACAAAAAAAAGTGCTGGAAATTCATAATAATTCTTTGAAAAAGAATAAAATTTTATCCGAAGAAGAAGTATCACAAGTTGATCAATTACGAGCATTTTGAATTTTTGAATAAATTAAAAAAGCGGGGCATTGACCTCGCTTTTTGTTTGCAGAGTAAAAATGAGGTATAATATACGTAATATATAATTAGGTTGGATTTAACATGCAAAATCAAAAAGGATTTACAATTATAGAATTAATCGTAGTCATCGCCATCATCGCAGTTTTGGCTGCCGTTGTGGCAGTCAATGTGACGCAGTATATGGCAAAAGCCAAGAACGTGGCTATAAAGGAAAATGTGAATAAAGTTTTCTATCTTGCCCTTGACTATTACTTAGCTAATGGGAAATACGACGGCTTTTGCAATAGCGAGGAAAGAGTGCAAATAACGATTGCTTTAAGAAATATATTTCCTAATTATTACGAAGTTTTAGGGGTAAGTGATATTGAAGGATGTTCCGATCCAGTACCTGGGGGCGTGCATGAGTTAACTGGATGTGATAATCGAGCTGGTGAATGGCAATTTATGTCGTATTTAATGGATGGTAGTGTTTATTGCGTAGATTATACCGGAGACAAACTGACTATCGGTCCCGGTTTGTTCAATCCTCGTTCGGGGACTTGCGAGTGCGCAAATTCTTACAATTAATCGCCGAAAAGCATTCCCGCTGAGTTTATAAAAATAAATATAATTAAAAAATAAAATATGTTTGGGATAAACAGAACGTTGCCGAAGTTTTGCGACTTGAAAGAAAAAGTCGCTATTGTTACCGGCGCAGCCAAAGGAATGGGCAAGGCGCATTCGTTGAAACTGTCCGGCGCAGGCGCTAAAGTTGTTTTGGCCGATCTTTCCCAGCAGGAATGCCAGCTGGTTGCAGATGAAATTAAAAAAATGAGGGGCGAGGCGATTGCCGTAAAGTGCGACGTCAGCAAAAAATCAGAAATAGATAATCTAATTTCAGAAACGCTCAAAGCTTTCGGCAAGATAGATATTCTGGTGAATAACGCCGGTATTTTTCCCTTCGAGCCGTTTTTGCAGATGCCGGAGCAGAATTTTGAAAAGGTCATTGACGTAAACTTGAAAGGATATTTTCTCTGCGCCCAGGCGGCTGCCAAGGAAATGGCAAAACAGAAATCAGGAGTTATCGTAAATATATCTTCCATAGCAATGGGCCAGGTCGGCGTCGGGTTTGCCGGCTTAACCCATTATTGCGCCTCAAAAGGCGGAATCATCGCAATGTCGCAGGCAATGGCTTTGGAATTAGCGCCCCTGGGAATAAGGGTGAATTGCATTTCTCCGGGAGCCATTGATACTCCCGGCGCATCTGCAGTGAAGATGGACTCCAAGGCTTTGGAGGCAATGCTTGCGCCGATTCCGATGAAAAGGAAAGGCAGGGCAGAGGAAGTTGCTAATGCAGTTCTATTCCTGGCCTCCGATGAATCATCATATATGACCGGCTCAACTATGGTGGTTGACGGCGGATGGGTGGCCGGATAGCGTTGCCGCCATTGACTTATCCACAGGCATTTAGGTAGAATAGGCTAATATCAAATAAAAATCATTTTTGCGGGGCGAGCAGCTCCCAGAAACAAGGTCGAATAAAAACTAAATCATAATAATACAAAAAGATTATGCCAGAAGCATATTGCGTAAAGTGCAAAGCCAAAAGAGAGATGAAAGATCCCAAAGAAGTATCAATGAACGGCAAGGGCGGCAAGAAGAGAGCCGCCATGACGGGCGTTTGTCCGAACTGCGGCACAAAGATGTTCAGGATAATGGGATTGAAGAAATAATTCTCTATTTGATTTAACGTGGCCGGGCTTGCGCCCGGTTTTCGTTATATAATAGACTCATGAGCAAAAAGATTTATCTTTATCTGGCCGGCACCCTTATCCTGCTGAATATATATGCCTGGAATGAGGTTTTCAATTTAGTTCTTGGAGAAAATGTTTTAAAAGTACATTTTTTAGATGTGGGACAAGGAGACAGCGCTTTTATAGAAACTCCGCAGCATCATCAGATTTTGATTGACGGCGGGCCTGACTCCGCGGTTTTATCGAAATTGCAGGATTTAATGCCTGCCAAGGATATGTCGCTCGATTTGGTAATTTTAACTCATCCTGAAAAAGACCATATGGCCGGGCTTCTGGATGTTTTGCAAAGATACAAAGTTGATTTTATCCTTTGGACCGGCGTTGTCCGCAATACGCCGGAATATGAAAAATGGGTGCAACTTTTAGGGGAGGAACAAGCCGGCGGAGCCAAAATTGTGATTGCTAAGGCAGGACAGAAAATTATAGCAGGAGATGTTACAATTGACGCATTGTATCCTTTAAAAAACTTAGACGGCCAAAAAATGGAAAGTACCAGCAACGATAGCTGCATCGTTTTTCGCCTGGTTCTTAACAACAGTTCTTTCTTGTTCACCGGAGACATAGATAGCCGGGCGGAGACAGAGCTAGTTAATCAAGGGAGCGATTTATCCTCAAATGTGTTGAAGGTGGCGCACCACGGAAGCAAGTATTCGACCTCCGAGCTGTTTTTAGAAAATGTCGGGCCGGAGATAGCGGTTATCGAAGTGGGGAGGAACAGCTACGGCCATCCGACATCGGAAGTTTTGCAAAGATTGGATAAATTTGGTATAAAGGTTTTAAGAACAGATATCGACGGGGACATAGAAATGGTGTCTGACGGAAATACTATTAATGTTAAAAATATAAGATGAAAGATTTAGACTTCCCGATTTTTAAGACAAAGAGCGAAACGTATAAGAAGTTTGATATGACTGACTCCAGCCAGCGCCAGGAGTATTTTGAATACAAATGCGGGCCGGAGATAAAAAAACTTAAGGATTACCTAAAAGACAATACCTTTATCGCCTATTTAATGGGCAAGAAATCTTCAGGCAAGGGAACTTATGCTAAAATGCTGGCTGAAATAGTCGATAAAGACAAAATTGCCCATTTTTCCATCGGAGACATGATAAGGTCCTTTGATGAAACAATCAGAGATGAAAACAAAAAAAAAGAGCTGGTGAGTTTTCTGGAAAAGAATTACAGGGGGTATATGCCCATAAGCAAGATAATAGAAGCCATGGAGGGCAGGAGCACGAAAGTTTTGCTGCCCTCTGAGCTGATTCTGGCTTTGGCAAAACGAGAAATTGCCAAGCTGGGCAGAAAGGCCATATTTATCGACGGGTTTCCCCGCGACCTGGATCAGGTTTCCTATTCGCTATTTTTCAGAGACCTTATCGGATACAGAGACGACCCGGATGTCTTTATTCTAATAGATGTTCCGACATCAGTGATTGACGAAAGGGTTAAGTTCAGAGTTATCTGCCCGCTGTGCCAGACATCAAGGAATTTGAAGCTTTTGACTACAAAAAATGTTGAGTATGATAAAGGCGCCGGCAAGTTTCATTTAATCTGCGATAATTCCAACTGCAAGGGCAGCCGCATGGTTACCAAAGAAGGGGACGAGCTGGGTATTGAACCGATAAGAGAGAGATTAAATAAGGATGAAATGCTGATAAAGCAGGCATTTAATCTGCAGGGCATTCCGAAAGTTTTTTTAAGAAATTCAATTCCCGTTGATAAGATAAAAGATTTCTCCGATGACTATGAAATTACTCCCGAATATGTATATAACTGGAATGAGAAGGAAGGAAAAGTTGAAACTTCGGAAAAACCATGGGAAATCTTGGATGACGAAGGAGTTGTTTCCAACAGCTTGATGCCACCTCCAGTTGTGGTTTCCCTGATAAAACAATTGACAAAGGCGCTCGGTTTGAACTAAAATTAAGTTAGCTCTGATGTTTCAAATTTTCTATACAAGCTT
>CAYVRE010000012.1:0-17398 GCA_964453095.1 uncultured Candidatus Saccharibacteria bacterium | reverse complement strand
ACTCTGTTATTATGCCGGGCGTGACTATCGGAGAGAATTCAATTATAGGGGCGCTGAGTTTTGTCAATAAAGATGTGCCGGATAATGTTATAGCCTACGGCACTCCGGCCAAAGTAATTAAAAATCTGTAATGTATAAAATTCCTTTATCCAAACCGGATATAACCGGAGAAGAAAAAAGAGCAGTCTCGGAGGTTTTAGACACCCCTAATTTGAGTTTGGGCAAGAAGTATCTGGAGATGGAAAAGATCATGGCTGGGTTCGCCGGAGTTAAATACGCAGTGGCGGTAAACAGCGGGACATCGGGGTTGCATCTTATCGTAAAAGCTTTGGGCATAGGAGCCGGCGATGAAGTTATTACAACCCCGTTTTCTTTTATTGCTTCGTCTAATTGCATATTATTTGAAGGGGCGAAGCCGGTCTTTATTGATATTAATGAAAAGACGTTTAATATAGACGTTTCGAAAATAGAAGAAAAGATAACAAATAAAACGAAAGCCATTTTGGCGGTAGATATTTTTTCCCAGCCGGCTGATTGGGATGAATTAAGAAGAATAGCCAAGAAGCACAAGCTTTATCTGATTGAGGATTCGGCGGAAGCTTTGGGGTCGGCGTATAAAGGAAAGAAATGCGGTAGTTTTGGAGATGCTGCTGTTTTCGCCTTTTATCCCAACAAGCAGATTACCACCGGAGAAGGCGGCGTAATCTTAACCAATAACAAGAATATCTATGATCTGTGCAGAAGCATGGCTAATCAGGGCAGAAAGGTTTCAAACGGAAAGTGGCTGGAGCATGTAATGCTGGGATACAATTATAGGCTGGATGAAATGAGCTGCGCCCTGGGCATAGCTCAAATGAAAAGGATAAAAGATATTTTGAAAAAGCGGGCCAAAGTAGCCGAGCTGTATAATAGGAAGCTGAAAGGGATTGGTGGCCTAGAAACTCCGCACATCAAGCCCGGCAACAAGTTGAGCTGGTTTGTTTACGTGGTAAAATTGGACAGAAGTTTAGCAGGAGCAAAAAGAGATAAGATTATAAAAGAAATGGCGGAAAGAGGGATACATTGCAGCAACTATTTTCAGCCCATACACTTGCAGCCGTTTTACATAAAAGAGTTTGGGTATAAGGCTGGCGATTTTCCCATTGTAGAGGATATAAGCAGGAGAACATTGGCTCTGCCATTCTTTAATAATCTGGCTGGAAAAGAAATAGATTTCGTTGTTAAAAACCTTAAGGAAATAATTGGAAAACCGAAATGATAAGCATATTCAAAAAAACAATTCTAACCAAAACCCTGTCTTTCATTTTAGCTGATGCGGTTTTGATAGCTGTTGCGATTTTGCTTGCTTTTCTGATAAGATTTGACGGACAGATTCCGGCCCAGTATTTGGCGTTTATTCCGGGAATAATTATCCTGGCTGTTCTTTTCATAATCCCGGTATTCTATTTCCAGGGCCTTTATTCTTTTTCCTGGTCGTATGTTTCCACCAGCGAGGCGGTGTCTCTTTTCAAAGCCACTACCATCGCCTTCGTATTTATCGGAATCGCTATTTTTATTTCAAAGTATTTTCCATATTTCCAAAACTTTCCCAGGTCAATTCTTTTTATAAGCTATCTTCTGGTGTTCATTCTTTGCGGAAGCATTCGTATTTCCAAGAGGGTCTATCTGCATATTACTGGAGTCATGCGAATGGGAAAGAAAGAAAAAACTTTGATTATCGGAGCCGGGGACGCCGGAGAGCAGATATTAAGAAGTATTATTTCTTCTAAAAACAGCCCGTATCATCCCGTCGGTTTTGTTGATGACAATCCCATAAAGCAGGGGGTCAGTATCCACGGGTACAAGGTTCTGGGAAGGATTTCAGATATCCCTAAGATTATAGAGCATTACCAAATAAAAGAATTGATTGTGGCGTTGCCTTCAGCCGGGAACGCAACCATAAAGAAAGCAGTTGAGCTGGGAAGAAAAGCCGGACTGAAGAAAATAAAGATCGCTCCGCCATTGAGCGAAGTTATAGACGGCAGGGTTTCTTTTAAAAATCTCAAGGATGTTGAAGTCGAGGATTTGCTGGGCAGGGAAGAAGTAAGCTTAAACACCAAGCAAATTGAAAGTTTTATAAAATCCAAAGCGGTTTTAATTACCGGAGCTGCCGGATCAATCGGATCTGAATTATCAAGGCAGACAGCCAAGTTCAATCCGCAGCTGCTTTTATTATTAGACCAGGATGAAACAGGAGTATTTAATATTTCAAAAGAATTGGAAAGCAATTTTCCCGGTTTGAAAATCCAGCCGCTGATTGCCGACATCAGAGACAAGAAAAAAATAAATGAAATTTTTGAAAAGTTTCAGCCCAAGATTGTCTTCCACGCAGCTGCTTATAAGCATGTTCCTCTGATGGAAGCCAATCCCGATGAAGCTGTTAAAAATAACATCTTCGGCACAGAAAATTTGGCCGAAGCCAGTTTGGTTCACGGCGTAGAGAAGTTTATCTTCATTTCCACCGACAAGGCCGTCAATCCGACCTCTGTGATGGGAGCCACCAAAAGATCCAGTGAGATGATTTGCCAAGCTTACAATCAAAAGAATCACACCATGTTCATATCTGTGAGATTCGGCAATGTATTAAACAGCCGGGGAAGCGTTATTCCCATATTCCGCGAGCAAATCAGAAGGGGCGGTCCGGTGGAAGTTACCCATAAAGATATGAAGAGATATTTTATGCTTACATCCGAGGCCTGCCTTTTGGTCATGCAGGCCGGCGCCATGGGCCAAGGGGGCGAAGTATTTGTTTTGGATATGGGCAACCCGGTTAAGATTTTGGATTTGGCAAAAGAAATGATAAGATTGTCCGGGTTTGAGCCGGACAGGGATATCGCCATTGTATTTACAGGTATCAGGCCGGGAGAAAAGCTGTTTGAGGAAATTCTGTCGGCGGAGGAGGGAACCGTTGCCACGCAAAACCAAAAGATTTTTATGGCCAAGCTTTCGTCCGTCAATCCGACGGATCTGGAAAATAAATTGGAACATATTAAAAATTTGACAAGCGGACGGGATAAGACAGCAATGATAAATTTCCTGAAAGACATTGTTCCGTATTACGGAAAAAAATAAAGTGTGATAGAATAAGAAGTGCGCTGAAATCCATGAAAATTTCTCAAAAGATTACTAAAACTATTTTTGCCCTGGCTGTTTTTTTTATTCTATTTTCCGCCCAAGGGGCCTCTGCTGTTAGTTTTGGCGACAGCATTAATTTTTATGTGGATGAGAATTTTGATGCTTCGGCCAGAACGCAGGTGGCAGCCACGCTGGTTAAAACTACCCCCAAGCTTTATCTATATATCGAAAAGAACTGGTGGGATTCTCAAATTCAGGCAAAGCAAAATGACCTTTTAAGTAACCTGGACAGATTGTCGCAGGAGTTCGATAGTAGAATCTATCCGATACTGACTTCGGTTTTCGGTTCTGAATGGAAGCCGGGCGTTGACGGTGATGAAAGGATAACGATTCTGTTCCAATCTCTTAAAGCAGGCGCAGGAGGATATTTCAGGGAGGCGGATGAATATATAAAACTGCAGATTCCCGATTCCAATGAAAAGGAAATGCTTTATCTGCCGGTTTCCCAGATTGATAATTCCCAGCTTAAAGTTTTTTTGGCGCATGAGTTTGTTCACTTAATAACCTTCAACCAGAAGAACAGGATACTCAACACCGAAGAAGAAGTGTGGCTCAACGAAGCCAGGGCAGACTATTCTTCCAATATTTTAGGCTATGACAGCCAATATCAGGGGAGCAACCTCCAAAGAAGAGTGCAGGCATTTCTGGAAAAGCCGTCAGATCCCTTAACCGAATGGCAGGAAACAAAATATGACTACGGAGTTGTCAGCCTTTTTACCCATTATCTGGTTGACCATTACGGTATAAACATTTTAATTGATTCTTTAAAATCAAAGTATGCCGGCATAGAAAGCTTGAATTATGCTTTGCATAAAAACGGGGTTGAAGAAGATTTCTCCCAGATTTTCACCAATTGGACCATAGCCATAATTATCAATAACTGTTCCGCCGATTTAAAATATTGCTATCTGAACCAGAATTTAAAAAACCTGAGGATAGCGCCGGCCCTTAATTTTCTGCCGCTTACCGGCAATGTTTCTCTGTCTGTGAGCAATGTCACAAAGAACTGGGCAGGCAACTGGCTGAAATTCATCGGAGGCAACGGGGATATGGCTTTAGATTTTTCCAGCTTGACCGGATTAAACTTCACAGTCCCGTATATTATTGAAGACAGCGGCGGTACGCAGGCAATAAAATATTTATCATTAGATGAAAACGAAAAAGGGGAGATGAGTATTGAAAACTTCGGCACCGACTATAAATCACTGGTTATTATCCCTTCCCTGCAGACAAAGATATCGGGCTTCGACGGCCTGGAGCCGACTTATCCGTATACTTACAGTATTGAAGTCAAAGGAGAGGTAAATACAGGAGAAGATGCCTTAATACAGCAGCTTTTGGAGAAGATCGTTTATCTGAGGGCGGAGATAGCCCGGCTTCTCGGACAGAAAAGCGGTGGAGCTAATGTCTATTGTTCGCAGATAAATAACAGCCTTTCATTTGGGACAGGCAATAGCAGCGAAGTGAAGTGTTTGCAGCAGTTTTTGAAAGACCAGGGTGCGGACATATATCCCGAGGGTTTAGTTACGGGCAATTTCGCAACTTTAACCAGAGCGGCTGTGATAAGATTTCAGGAAAGATATGCCTCGGAGATTTTATCGCCCATCGGGCTTTCCAAAGGCACGGGATATGTGGGAATCATGACCAGGCAGAAGATAAATCAGATTTTAGGCGGCGCTTAAATGAAAGAGATAACTTTTCAGAAGAATATTTTATTAAAGGACTACACCACTTACAAAATCGGCGGGCCGGCTGAGTACTTTTTTGTTGCGCGAACAAAAGAAGAATTGACCGAGGCATTGAAAACAGCTGAAGAACTTAAACTTCCAGCTTTCATTTTAGGCGGCGGGAGCAACATCCTGGTATCCGACAAAGGAAGAAGAGGCTTGGTTGTAAAACTGGAGATTTGTGATTTTGTTCCCTGCCAAGACGGAGTGCAGTCCGGCGCAGGCGTGCCGCTATCCAAATTAGTCAGTTATGCTACGGAGAACGGTTTTACGGGGCTGGAGTGGGCTGCCGGGGTGCCCGGTACGCTCGGCGGAGCCATATATGGCCACGCCCAGGCTTTCGGCTCCAAAATATCGGATGTAATAAAGAGTGTTGAGGTCTTGGATAAAAAAACATTGGAAATAAAAAGATTGTCTAAAAAACAATGTAATTTTTCATTGAAAGACAGCGCATTCAAAAAAAACAAAAATCTAATAATTATCTCGGCTGTGCTGGAGTTTGAGAAAGCCGGGAAAGAGGAAATAAAAGAGAAAATAGATAAATTTCTGGCTTACAGAAAAAGCGGACATCCATTGTCTTCTCCGTCAGCCGGGTCAGTATTTGTTAATCCGGAAACGAAAATTACCGATGAAAAACTTTTGGAGAAATACCCGGCGTTAAAAGAATTTAATAAAAGAGGAGTAATTCCTTCCGGCTACCTTATAGAAGAAGCCGGGCTTACAGGTAAAACAATAGGCAATGCCCAGATATCAAAGATCCACGCCAACTTCATAATCAACCTCGGAGATGCCAAAGCGCAAGACGTCATGGCCTTAATAGAGTTAGCTCAAAAAGAAGTCAAAAAAACATTCGGGATAGAATTAAAGCCGGAAGTGCAGTTTGTCGGCTTTTAATATTAATGTTAGGATAAGGTATGGCCAAGAAAAAAACAAAAAAAGCAGCTAAGAAGAAAGCAGCCAAGAAGTGCGGTTGCCATTGCTGTTAATCAGCTATGAGAGTTATAGTTAAAACTAAAAATTTGGAATTGACGGATGCGTTAAGGAATTTTGTCGAGGAAAAATTCATTGCGCTGAAGAAGTTCACCGATATTCTGAAAAAAGACATTCCGGAGAAGGGGAAAACTTTGGCCGAAGTCTTTGTCGAATTGGAAAAAGAAACAATGCATCATAGAAAAGGACATATTTTCGTAGCAAAAGTTGCAGTTTTGCTTCCCGGCAAGAAATTGATGGCCCAAGCCAAAGACGAGAATTTAAACAGGGCGGTTATAAAAACCAGGGAGGAATTAAAAAAAGAAATAAAGAAATATAAAGGGAAAGTAATCGCCACCAAAGATAGGAGGGCCAGAAAGATGAAAAGAGAGATTAATCGTTAACAAACGCTCATCAACTTAGCCGCATTGAATAAATGCGGCTTTTGTTTGCTGACAATATCATGATGTTTAATAATTAAACATCAATTGTTTAACATATTGACACGCAGTTATGCAGGGTATATACTTAATATATGACTAAAAACTATTACAAATTTATAAAAGAACTTAGGACAAAAAAGGGTCTATCTCAAATTGAGGTTGCTAAAAAAATAGGAATCTCTCGTTCGTCCTATATCTCTTTTGAGCAAGGAAAGGCAGAATTAAGTTTGTCGGAGGCGGTCAAATTATCTGACATGTTCGGCATTACCTTAGAAGAAATGAAAACAGGACAAGAGCCAAATTATTCTAAGTACAAGCAAATGATTTTAGCTTTTTTAAGAAACGGAGGGGTAATCCAAAAAACTAAACTTGCAAAGCTTTTATATTTTGCAGATTTTGCATGGTTCTATTATCATCTACAGAGCATGAGTGGAATGCAGTATCGCAGAATGCAATATGGCCCCGTTTCAGATACTTACTTTAGCATTATTGATGAAATGTTTGATAAGGGTGAGATAAACATTGCTCAAACAAAAGATGGGGCCATGCTTATTTCTCAAACAAGAAGCGGGGCGATGATTGATTTGTCGGAAATGAATAAAAAAGAAGAAGAGCTTATTAAAAACATTGAGAAAAAATGGAAAGATAAAAAAACTAATGAAATAGTAGATTTTACTCACAAACAGTTTCCTTATCTCTATGCGCAAGATAATGAGATTGTTTCTTATGGGCTGTTTACTCAGGAAGATCCAGATGATATCTATTAAATATAAAGTAGTATTTGAATCCTTTACTGAGAGGCACTTCATAAAATCTTTTGCAAAAAAATATAAAGGGGCCTGGGATTTCACTTTAAAATCTTTGGAGAAAGAATTTGAACAGATAGATTTGCTATTTTAAAAAAATGTAGCTGAAACTATTGCAGATTATAAAGAAATAAAAATTTGTAAAACTGAATTTAAAATCGCTGGTAGCAATCAGTCTCGTCACGGTTCCGGAAATCGCTGTATTGTGGCAATTCACAAGAACACCAACTCGGTTAATGTTCTTTTGATTTATCATAAAAATGATTTAGGCAATGGCAACGAAACCGCAAAATGGAAGCAGGTAATTAAAGACAATTACCCCGATTATCGCGGATTGTTATAAAAACCTTGTTTCTATAAAGCCGCATTGAATAAATGCGGCTTTTCGTATAGTATTAGAGAATAAATCAACTATGGGGTTTATAAATTATACGACCCAATGGATATAAATGAATTCAAACTTAAAACTTTTGGGATTGATAAGGAAAAATTTGGGACCATTTACAGCTTTGTTGATTTCGGCAACGTCAATTATTGGTATGAAAAAGATATAAGGGATTGGGATAATAATATTTTAACCAATGAACAAAAGTTAATTGTTAGTATAGAAAAGTTAGCGAATTTCCTTAATTTATTTTCTCATCAGAAAAGATTTTATTATGGTTGGCATCAGAGAATGAGGCAATCTTGGCATTTGATAATTAAAGCAGAGCACAATGGTTTTATAAAGGTTACAAAACCTATACAATTTATAAAGCATTATTTAGACAAGGCGGAACAGAAAGGTAATGATAAACATCCTTGTAAAGAAGATTTTTATGGTAGATACATCGAAATTCCCAAAAGTAATTTTGATGTGGAAATAAGTGTTGATTCAATACGCCTAATGGAAAAATATAACACTTTTTGTTTGATGTCTGGGGACAGCGATTTTGCTTATCTTGCCAGTTATCTAAAAAAGAAAGGAAAGAAAATAATAGTCATAGCCTCGGGTCAAGTTTTTCATTCCTTGAAAGAGACAGCGGATTTATATATTAATGCGCAAGACATAAAGAAAAGTATCGCCGATATTAAAAAAACCGCGCCCCGTTAGGGGCGAGGTTTGGATATCGGATCCGTCTCAGACGGACAAAGTAGTTTTTCAACTACACTTTCAGTATATTTTATATAAACATTGTTGTCAAGTTTTATGAGCTTCTTATCTAAGATATTCGGCGATGCCAACGAAAAGTACATAAAGGGCATCCAGCCCACAGTTGAAGAGATCAACAAACTTGAGGACGGCTTGAGCAAGCTTTCAGATACAGAGCTTAAGGAAAGAACTAATCAATTAAGGTCTGAGCTGTCTGAAAAAAAGACATTGGAGGATATGCTTCCCGAAGCGTTTGCTTTGGTGCGGGAAGCAGCCAAGAGAACGCTGAAGCAGAGGCATTTTGACAGCCAGCTGGTGGGGGGCGTTGTTCTGCATCAGGGAAAGATTGCTGAAATGAGAACAGGCGAAGGAAAAACTTTGTCGGCAACCTTGCCGGCATATTTGAACGCCCTGGAAGGAAAAGGAGTGCATATTGTCACAGTCAACGATTATCTGGCCAAGAGAGACACAATATGGATGGGCCAGATTTACGCAGCCCTGGGGATGGCAACAGCCTGCGTGACCAATGAGTCGGGATATATCTACGATGCCAATTTTAAAAGCCAAGAGCAGGACGAGCAAAGAGATATTGCCGGAGGGTTCAAAGTTGTGGAAAGCTATTTGAGGCCTTGTACAAAAAAGGAGGCCTACGCTGCCGACATCACCTACGGCACCAACAATGAGTTCGGCTTCGATTATTTGAGAGATAACATGGCCTATGATCCCGGCCAGCAGGCCCAGCGGGGATTTAACTTTGCCATTGTTGACGAAGTAGATTCGATTTTAATCGATGAAGCCAGAGTGCCATTGATAATTTCCGGACAGACAGAAGAAGCAACGGAAAAATACTTCCAGTTTGCCAAAGTTGTGGCTCCTCTGGAAAAAGGTGTTGATTATGAGCTTGATGAAAAGATAAAATCAGTCAGCTTTACCGAGCCGGGCCAGAATAAGGTTGTAAAGAACCTGGGATTCGATCCCTGGATGGATAATGATATTATTACCACCCACCAGCTGGAATCAGCGCTGCGCGCCAAAGCCTTGTTTATAACAGACAGGGATTATGTGGTTAAAGACGGAGAAATAATGATCATTGATGAATTCACAGGCAGAATACTGCCGGGCAGGCGCTGGTCAGCCGGCCTTCACCAGGCCGTTGAAGCTAAGGAAGGAGTCAAAGTCCAGCCGGAATCCATAACCATGGCCACCATCACTTTCCAGAACTATTTCAGGATGTATAAGAAGCTTTCAGGAATGACAGGAACGGCTTTAACTTCGGCCGAAGAGTTCGACAAGGTGTATAAGCTGGAGGTTGTTTCCATTCCGACCAACAAGCCGATGGTAAGGCAGGACCTTGGCGACAAGGTATTTAAAACAGAGAGCGGCAAGTTTATGGCGGCAGTCCGAGAAATAGAAGAGCTTAATAAAAAGGGCCAGCCTATTCTGGTGGGAACGCGCTCGGTTGAAAGAAACGAGTATCTGGGCAAGCTGCTGGAGATAAAAGGAATCAGGCACAACATTCTTAATGCCAAGAATCATCAAAGGGAAGGAGAGATAATCGCCCAAGCCGGCAGGAAAGGAGCAGTTACTATCGCCACCAACATGGCAGGCAGGGGAGTTGATATTATTCTGGGAGGCAACCCGCCTAATCCCCAAGAGTTTGAGGAGGTTAAGAAGCTGGGAGGATTGCATGTTATGGGTACAGAAAGGCATGAAGCCAGAAGAATAGATAACCAATTAAGAGGCAGGTCAGGCAGGCAGGGAGACCCCGGCTCCACTCAGTTCTTCGTTTCTTTGGAAGACGATTTAATGCGCATCTTCGGCGGAGACAGGATAAAATCATTGATGACCGCCCTCAAGGTTCCGGAAGACGAGCCGATACAGGCCGGAATGATTTCCGGAGCCATAGAATCAGCCCAGGAAAAAATAGAGGGATTTAACTTTGACGCCAGACATCACTTATTGGAATACGACGATGTCATCAACAGGCACAGGGAGATTATCTATAAAAAAAGAAAATCATTTTTGGAAAAACAAGATCTCAGAGAAAAAGTTATTTCTCTTCAGGTTCTGGACATGCTCTGGCAGGAGCATTTATCATACATGGACCACACGCGGGATTCAGTGCGCTTGAGGGCCTACGGCGGAAGAGATCCTTTGGTAGAGTATAAAAATGAAGGCCACAAGGCCTTTGGACAATTGCTGGCCATGCTGGATTCAACCATTGCCGATAATCTTGCCAAGGCCGGAGAAATAAATATCCAGAATCCTATGCCGCAATCGCGCGCCGTTGAATCGAATAAAAAGGAGGTCGGAAGAAACGACCCCTGCCCCTGTGGAGCTGAGCATCCTGATGGAACGCCGATTAAGTATAAAAAATGCCATGGAAAAAATTAAAGCAACAATAATTTTCCTTCTTATACTTTCGGCCTTCGGAGCCGGAGTGTATTTTAAAGACGATGCCATAAGAATATATAATAATTTCAGTCAGGGCGTTGAGGATTTTAAGAAAACAGAAATCGGCAATTTGATAGCCGAAGCCGGCAAAGAAGTTTTCGCGCCGTCTCCGCTGAATATTGGCGGGAAATATACTGATGTTGTTCTGTTAAAAACCAAGGTTATAGAAGAAACCAACAGCCAGAGAGATTTGAACGGATTGCCGGCCCTGAAAGAGAATGCCAGGCTTAATGAAGCAGCTGCAGCCAAAGCCAATGATATGTTTTTAAACCAATATTTTGAGCACGTTTCCCCTAGTGGCCTTAATCCGGGAAAATTGGTGCAGAACCACGGCTACGATTACATAGTTGCCGGAGAAAACCTGATACTCGGCAACTTTTCCAGCGAGAAAGAGGTGGTGGCTAATTGGATGGCCAGCCCGGGGCACAGGGATAATATCTTGAACAACAGATATACGGAAATAGGGGTAGCGGTTATTAAGGGGACATATAACGGAGATGTTGTTTGGATTGGCGTGCAGGAATTCGGATTGCCTCTGTCCAGCTGTTCGGAGCCGGATGCCGGATTAAAGAGCCAGATTGATTTGGATAAGATGCAGTTGGACATATTGTCTTCGCAGATTGATGCAAAGAGGGATGAAATAGACAGCGCCAATCCGAGGTCCAACTATTACAACCAGCTGATTGACAGCTATAATCAACTGGTTAAGGATTACAATGCGCTGGCCGAAAACCTTAAAACCCTTATCTCCAGTTTTAACAGCCAGGTAAATATATTTAACAGTTGCGTCGCCGGAAAATAATATGAAGATTGCAGTTGTTTCCGATACTCACAACAATTGGGCCAACTTTAAGAAAGCTATTAAATGGCTCAATAAAGAAAATATAGAGCTGATTTTGCATTGCGGAGACATTAACGGCCAGGAGATAATAAACGAGACGCAGAAGCTGTTTGACGGAGAGATAAAATACGTCAAAGGCAACGCAGATTACGAATTGGAGCTTCCCGATAAAATGGAGATTGAGATGGAAAACAAGAAGATAGTATTTATGCATTTTCCCACTGAAGCCAAGAAAGCGGCGCAAAGCAAGAAGTACGACGTGGTTTTTTACGGCCACACCCACAGGCCCTGGGATGAAAAGGTAGGCGATTGCCATATGATAAACCCCGGAGAACTGGCCGGCCAGTTTTACAAACCTAGCTTTGCTGTTTACGATACATCCACCGGAGAGCTGGAACTCAAAATCCTGGAGAAGCTATAACATTGACTATTTTGAAAAGCGGGGATATAATAATTCTATTAAATAAACTTATAGATGCAGCAGAAGCATTACATTTTCATCGGAGTGATTGTCCTCGCCATCCTGGCCGGGATTTTTTCATACCCCAATTATTTCAACAACTCAGTCGATTATTTAAATAACAAGCTGGGCTGGACTTTGCCTCATTTCTGGGACAGGCCCTATGTCTTGGGCTTAGACCTGCAGGGAGGAGTTAATCTTGTTTATCAGGCTGATTTGAGCACCGTAGATGATAAAGCCGGGTCCATGGCTGGACTTCGGGACGTGATTGAAAGAAGGGTTAACCTGTTCGGCGTATCAGAGCCCATAGTTCAGGTGCAGGGACAGGACAGATTGCTGGTTGAACTGCCGGGAGTCAAAGATGTAGAGCAGGCCATAGAAATGATAGGCCAGACGCCTTATTTGGAGTTTGATGAGCAGAGGACCGAGGCAGAAAGCCAGCCGATTTTAGATAAAATAAAAGAAGTTCAGGCAGCCCAGGAAAAAGGCGAGGATATTGCCAGCATAGATAACTGGGAGTTAATTTTGGAAAATCCGTATTTTAAGCCCACCGAGCTCACCGGCAAATATCTTTCAAAAGCCACCATTGTTTTTGACCAGACAACTTATCAGCCCCAGATACAATTAAAGTTTAATGATGAGGGCGCCAAGCTGTTTGAAGATATTACAGCCAGAAATATCCAAAAACCTTTAGCTATTTATCTGGACGGCGCATCTATTGTTGACACCACCGGCGACGGTAAAATTGATGTTAATGATCTTTACGCGCCCATTGTTCAGGACAAGATATCAGGAGGCGAGGCTGTCATTAGCGGTGACATGTCAACCCAGAAAGCCAATGATATTGCCAGGCGCTTGAACTCCGGCGCCTTGCCGGTGAAGATAGGCTCTCCAATATCGCAGGAAACAGTCGGGCCTACCTTGGGGGTGGTTTCTTTGCAAAAATCATTGGCAGCCGGCCTTTACGGCCTCCTGGCCGTGGCCATCTTTATGGTCTTGATTTACCGGTTCCCCGGGCTTCTGGCTTCAATAGCGTTGTTGATATATGTGGCTTTGGTGCTTTCAATATTTAAGCTGGTTCCGGTTACTTTGACCTTGGCCGGCATCGGAGGTTTTGTGCTTTCCATCGGAATGGCGGTTGATGCCAATATTCTTATCTTCGCCAGAATGAAAGAGGAGATAAAGGCCGGTAAGAGTTTGTCACAGTCAATTGATGAAGGATTCAGAAGGGCCTGGCCGTCAATCAGAGACAGCAACTTCAATTCTTTGATTGTCTGCGCCATCCTGTTTATGTTCGCCACCTCCTTTATCAAGGGCTTTGCTTTGACATTGTCCCTTGGTATTATTGTAAGTTTATTCTCAGCCATATTTATCACCAGGATATTCTTAATGGTTTTCGTCGGACCGAGAATGGAAAAATTTAAGTGGTTGTTATAACATGAATTTTAATTTTACAAAATATTCAATCGTCTATTATATCTTCTCCGGAATTCTGATTACCGGATCGATTGTTTGTTTGCTGATGTTCGGTTTGAAGTTCGGCATTGAATTTGTAGGCGGAAGCAACATGCAATTGGAGTTTCAGGAACAGAGGCCGGCCAACAGCCAGATTTCAGAGGCATTGTCTGAGTTCGGACTGGGAGAAATTACCATACAGCCGACCGGAAGCAGCGGAGCCGTCTTGCAGTTTAAGGGCGTAGACGAGGTTATCCACCAGCAGATTCTGGCCAAGATTAATGAGCTGGCCAAAGTTGATGAAAAGAGTTTTCAGTACATCGGCCCTTCCATCGGCCAGGAATTGAGGAATAAAACAGAAATTGCCATTGCCCTGGCTTTGTTGGCCATTACCATATACATTGCCGTAGTCTTCAGAAAGGTTTCCAGGCCGGTTTCTTCCTGGAAGTACGGCATTACTTCCTTAATCGCCTTATTCCACGATATTCTGATACCTTTGGGAGTTTTCTCGATTCTGGGGCATCTGTATAACGTGGAAATAACTATTCCGATTATTGCTGCTCTGCTGACAGTGCTGGGTTTTTCAGTGCACGATACCATTGTTATCTTTGACAGGATAAGAGAGAACATTTTGAGAAGGGGAATGAGCCAGTTCCAGGAAACAGTTGATTGGAGCTTGAATCAGACATTAGGCAGGTCTTTGAGCACGGTATTCACCACCTTGCTGGTGCTTTTTACCATTTTCTTCTTCGGCGGACAGACCTTGAAGTATTTTGCCTTAACCTTGATTATCGGAATCACTTCCGGCGCCTATTCCTCTATATTCATCGCCAGTCCGCTATTAGTCAGCTGGTATAAATGGAGCGCCAGGAGGGTAAAGTAGCCGGACTTGACAGGGTGTTTTTAATATGGTAGACTTATAAAACAAAGAATAATATACTATGGAAACAGCCAACTATAAACAAATATACCAAAAGCTTACCAAGGGCCTTACTCCTAAGACTAAGGATATTTTTGACCGCAGATTCGGGGTCAAAACCAGTGTTCCGGAAACCCTTGAAGCCATTGGAAAAACACTGGGTATTACCCGTGAAAGAGTCCGCCAGATAGAGGAGGTTGGTTTTAATCTTGTCAGAAAACAGAATAAAGATACGTTGGATAATGTTTTCGCTCAATTCGCCGATTATTTCAAAACTAAGGGCGGAGTCAAAAAAGAAGATGTGGTTCTACAGGAACTGGGAGGTAAAAACCAGAAGCCCTATGTTTTGTTTCTGCTTACTTTGGGAGATCAGTTTTCCAGGGTTTGCGAGAAAAAGGATTTTAACTATTTCTGGTCAACTATTCCCGATGCGCAGAACAAGGTAAGGGAAACATTGAATTCTCTGGCATCTGATATGCAGAAAATAGGGAAGCCGGTGTCCAAAAAAGAATTCTACGCAACCTTGGCTTCAAAACCAGGATTCTCGGAAGAGGTTTTAAATTCTTATTTGGAAGTTTCAAAAAAGATACAGGAAAGCAGAGAAGGCAAGCTGGGTCTGATTGAATGGCCGGAGATAAATCCCAGAGGAGTAAAAGACAAGGCCTTCCTGGTATTTAAAAAGCATCAGAAGCCGCTTCACTTTACAAAAGTGGCGGAATTGATTGACGGGCTGGAATACAACCTGCCTAACAAGAAAACCTATCCTCAGACAGTGCATAACGAACTGATCAAGGATTCAAGGTTTGTCTTAGTCGGCAGAGGAACCTACGCCTTGTCCGAGTGGGGATACGTGCCCGGCACCATTAAAGACATTATTGTAAAAGTATTGAAAGAGAAGAAAGAGCCCGCAAATAAAGAAGATATTGTCAAAGAGGTGCTGGCCCAGAGAATGGTTGCCAAAAATACCGTATTGATGAATCTCAATAACAAAAAGCATTTCGACAAAGATTCCGAAGACAGGTATTTCCTGAGAAAAACCCAGACAGCATAAAAGACAAAGAGCCGCGGCACTCCGCGGTTTTTTGTTGTATTGATTATGATTTTCTGCGGAGGTATAATAAAAGAATAAAAAGTATTATGGAGATTTTCTACATCTTACTTATTGCCCTGTTTGTATTAACGGCGATATTCTATATCATCTTCTTTTCGTTTATATTCTATTGGCATCTGAAAAAAACATCTTTCGTGGTGGTGCCGATGATTTTTACTTTCGAATTTTTCCTTATAGGATTTCTGATTGTCTGCATCGCTGCCCTGGCTATTCAATATATTCCTTATTTGTTTAAACTATGAATTTACCTCCCTGGCTATTTTGGTGGGCGTGGGTTAAGAAGATTTTTTGGGACCCCTTCTGGTGGGTATTCTTGTTTTTGATTATTCTCTGGGTGCCATTTCTGCGCGTCTGGTGGTGGATATTCCTGCCTCTGATGCTTCAAAGACAGCTGAAAATTATTTATCTGTGGTGGATTGATTGGGATTATGATTATGCCAAGCAAAAATGGGTAATATTGGAAATAACTCCGCCCGGAGAAGTCCTGGCGCCCTTTAAAGCCATGGAGGATGTCTTTTCCGTTACCTGGCCTATTTATGATAAGGCTAATTTCAGGGAGCTATGGTGCGACGGAGAATTGGCCAATGGGCCCTATTGGTTTTCCTGGGAAATAGCCAGCAATGAAGGCAAAATCCATTATTATCTGAGGTTTTTAAAACAGCACGTTTTGACTGTTGAAACAGCTCTTTACGCCCATTTTCCGGATATAGAGGTGCACGAGGTTTCGGATTATACAAAGCTGGTGCCTCCGACGGTTCCCAATGAGGAGTGGGACATGTACGGAGAAGACTGGGAATTTAGGAGAAAGGAGAGCGCTTATCCGATAAAAACCTACGAAAAGTTTTTTGAGCCTCAGGGAGAAAGAATTTCTGCTGAAGAAAAGAGAATAGATCCTATTATTTCCCTATTGGAAGGAATGTCGAGATTAGGGCCGGGAGAGCATTATTGGGTGCAGTTTATTACGGTTCCCGTGGCAGATTATGATGAGCCGGAATGGAGAAAAGAGGGAGTGAGTATAATTAACAAATTATCCAAGAGGCCGGAGAAAAAAGAAACCACGTTTTTAGGTGAATTAGGAAGCGCATTCAGGGATCTGGTTATGGGCCCGAAAAAAGAAGGCGAGGGAGAATCAGCAAAGTATTCCTGGGCATCTGAAGAGGATGAAGAAACAGGGGAGCGGCAAATTTCGCTGACCCCGGGTGAACGAGAAATAATTACTGAAGTTGAAAATAAGATGAAAAAGCCGGCTTTTAGAACGTCGATAAGAGGAGTGTATGTTGCCAAGCGGGATAAATGGAAAGCAACCCACAGAATTCTGATGCGTGGATATATGGCGCATTTTATAACTAACAATATGAATTGTCTTGGATTCAGCGGAGAATCAAGGCCGAGAGTCCACTATTTCTGGAGGAAAAGGAGAGTGTTTTTAAGGGCAAGAAAAATGTTTAGAAACGCTGTTTTGAGGTTCCCCGCTCTTTTTCCGGATAGAAAACGGCTCTGTCCCATTCTTAGCACGGAAGAAATGGCGACAATGTATCACTTCCCACTGAGAGTCACTGGCATGGTAGCTCCGACTATGACAAAGGTTGAGTCAAAGAAGGCCGGGCCTCCGCCAAATTTGCCGATTGAGGAATAACGCGCTTTTTAGATATAATAAAATTCATTTATGCCAAAAGATCTAACCTATATCGCTAAAACAAACTTTCGCAGTAGCGGACAAAAATTCGGAATTAAAAGAGCTGATCGGCGCCAGCACATGTATGTAATCGGAAAAACTGGAGTTGGCAAGACAGCCTTTTTAAAGAATATGGCTCTTCAGGATATCAATAATGGGCAAGGAATTGCCATTATCGACCCTCACGGAGAGTTTGTTGAAGAAGTTTTGGATAATATCCCTCCTCATCGAG
>CAYVRE010000011.1:0-17523 GCA_964453095.1 uncultured Candidatus Saccharibacteria bacterium | reverse complement strand
ATTTCGCAATGAAATTACTCCCAAAGATTTCATTTTCCGCACAAGGGAATTTGAGCAGATGGAAATGCAGTGGTTTTGCCATCCCGATGATGCTGATAAGTTTTTTGAGTATTGGCTGAAAGAGCGCCTGAACTGGTATATGCTTATGGGCGTTAAAAAAGAGGACTTAAGAATAAAAGAAACTTCCAAGGATGAGTTGGCGCATTATGCCAGAAGAGCAGTGGACATTGAGTATAAATTTCCTTTCGGCTGGAAAGAGGTTGAAGGAGTGCACAATCGGGGCGACTGGGATTTGTCTAATCATTCAAAGCATTCGGGGCAGGATTTAAGCTATACAGATGAAGAGGGCAGGAATTTTACACCGTATATAATAGAAGCGTCGGCTGGGGCTGACAGGACGTTATTTGCCTTGCTCTGCGCCGGGTTCAGAGAGGTGAAGGGCGGAAGGACCGAAACAACTGAATCAGCAAAAGAAATTGAAACCGTATTGGATATTAATAGAAGCTTGGCGCCGGTCAAGGCCGCGATCCTGCCTTTAGTAAAAAATAAGCCGGAGATTATTGAAAAAGCCAAGGAGGTTTATGATATGTTAAAGATTCATTTCAATTGCCAGTACGACGAGTCCGGATCTATCGGCAGGAGATACAGGAGGCAAGATGAAATAGGCACGCCGTTTTGCATTACCATTGATTTCGAAACTTTAGAGAATAACACAGTAACCGTCCGCGATAGAAATACCATGAAACAAGAAAGAATAAAGATAGAAGATTTGTTAGAAGCTATCAGAGATAAATTATACTCATAGTTTTGATGCCAAAGTTTTTCATAAATTTACTCCGGCTCACAAGGCCGTTGAGCAATGTTAAAAACATTGCTCTGGTTCTGTGGGCTTTTTATCTTTCCGGAGAAGATTTTAATCTGGCCAGGGTTATAGCCGGCATTATTTCTTTGTCTTTAATTTCCTCCGCTGTTTATGCGTATAACGCTATTAGCGATATCAAATTGGACAAGGCGAATAAAAATAAGCGACAATATTCTGAAGCGGCGCAGTATTTCGGGGAAAAAGGAAGTTTGCTGGCGGCTTTTTTTCTCGCTGTTTTGGGTCTGGCCCTCGGTTTTTATATCAACATCTATTTCGTTTTCTCCGGAGCATTCTTGCTGCTGGCCGGATTTTTATATTCATCGCCACGCGTCCGCTTCAAGGAAAAAGTTGTTTTGGATGTTTTGTTCGGAGCTGTTTTTACCTTTACGGCGAGATTTGCGGCTTCATGGTTTATTTTTAGCATTTCGGCTCCGCCCCTTTTGCCGATCATATTTTTGATTTCAGCTAAAAGCGGCGGTTATCTGCTCTACAAAGAATGCGATTATCCATATTTGTCTGCTGCCGGCATTAAAAACACAATAACCGCTTTGGGGAATAGAACAAAAATTGTTTTGTCAGCCGTATTTTTTTTCGTTTCTCTCCTCTCTTTTATTTTTATATGTTTGAACTCTCCAAGGTTTTTGTTTCTGATTCCTTTTGCCGTTCCGCCGGTGGCAATCATCTATTTGTCGGCTTTTAATAAATTACCGTATAAAATCTCAAAATTAAGAGTTCTGGGTTTTGCATACTGGATAATAGTTCTGATTATTATTCTATCCATATTATGAAGAAGTCCACGATTAAAAACTTTCTGCCCGATTACAGGTTTAAAAAGATAACAGACATCGCGCCAGGTTTCTTTTACAAAGCCCGCCTGATTATTTTTGATATTGATAACACTTTGGTTTTTTCCGATTTGACCGAAACAAAAAAAGAAATTGTTGATTGGTTTCATGAAATAAATAACGAATATAGGTGTGTTTGTGTTTCCAACAGCTGGACAATAAAGAGCCGGCAGGGAGAAATTGAAAAACAATTGGGCTGCGAGATATTTTTGAGCAGGAGAAAAAAACCCTCAAAAAAGCTGTTTGCGGAAATTACGGATAAGTATAACTCGGAGGGAGGCAAGGTTTTCGTAGTCGGCGACAGAATTTTTACTGATATTTTGTTCGGCAATTTGAACGGCGCAGCCACTGTTTTGGTTAATCGGATGAACAACAGGGAGAATATATTAATAAAAATCACGCGTGTTTTTGAAAGCTTAATTCTCTTTTTCATTGGTTTAAGATACAATAAGAATAACAAGTAAGGCATTGTGCTACTATGTATAAAAAAATAACACTGAAGAACGGATTGAGAGTAATCACTATTCCAATGAAGGGCGCCAACAGCGTCACTTGTTTGCTGCTGGTGGGCGCCGGCTCGAAATATGAAACCAAGGATATATCCGGAATCTCCCATTTTTTGGAGCATATGTTTTTTAAGGGCACGAAAAACAGGCCCGACACTTTAAAAATAGCCGAGACGCTAGATATGGTGGGAGGGGAATACAATGCTTTCACCTCGAAAGAGGTTACCGGCTTTTGGGCCAAGGTTGATAAAAAACACCAGGACATTGCGCTGGATTGGCTCTCGGACATATTCTTAAATTCTAAGTTTGCAGAAAAGGAGATAGAAAAAGAAAAGGGCGTAATTATTGAAGAAGTAAATATGTATCTGGACACGCCCACCGCCTACATAGGAGATCTTTGGGAAGAATTGCTTTACGGAGACCAACCGGCCGGCTGGAAGGTTATCGGGGAAAAAGAAAACATTCTGGCATTTAATAGGCAGAAGGTTGCAGGCTATTATGCAAATCACTATTCTCCTAAAAATACAGTTATTTGTATTGCCGGAGACATTGATGAGAATAAAATAAGGAAAGACGTGGAAGGTTGCTTTTCCCCCTTCGTGGGATCCACCGTAGGCGGAAAAGAAAAAGTCCAAGAAAATCAGAAAGAGCCGAACGTTTTAATCCATAACAAAAAAACAGACCAGACGCATTTTTGCCTGGGGGTAAGGGCCTATGATTTGTTCAGCCCTAAAAAATATGCTTTGGCTTTGCTGGCTATAATTTTGGGAGGAAATATGAGCTCCCGCCTTTTTATAAAAGTAAGGGAGAAGAACGGCCTGGCCTATTCAATACATACATCAGTGGATAATTTTACTGATACCGGGTATTTAGCCACTCAGGCCGGCATTGACCATAAGAATCTGGAGAAATCAATCCAGCTTATTTTAGAGGAGTATAAGGATATGAGAGATAAAAAAATCACAGATAAGGAACTACAGAAGGCCAAGGACTACTTAAAGGGGGCTACAACTCTTTCTTTGGATTCTTCGGACAGCCTGGCATCTTTCTACGGTTTGCAGGAATTGCTGCGCGGGGATATTTCGACGCCTGAGCAGAATTTTCAGAAAATTGACAAAGTCTCAATAAATGATATAAAAGAGATAGCAGAAGATATCTTTGTTCCGGAAAAGTTGAACCTGGCAGTCATAGGCCCGCTTGAAGAAAGCCAGCAAGAAGAACTTAAAAAATTATTGAAGATATAAAATGGAAAGAGAACAAGTTTTAGATATTTCTTGGGAAACTATAATCAAAGTATTTGTAGCAATTTTTATTTTCTACATCATCTATCTGGCCAGAGATATTGCTCTTTGGTTTTTCTTCGGTTTAGCCATTTCTATTTTATTGGAACCAGCCATTAATTTCTTGAGAAAGCTCCGCTTGCCCAAGCTTGTAGCAGTTGTTTTAGTTTACCTGTCAATTTTCGGTATTTTGGGGCTTTTGGTCTATCTGACAGCTCCAATTTTTATTTCAGAGATAAAGCAGTTTTCCCAGTTTTTACCGGATTACTTTGAAAAAGTCAGCCCTGTTTTAAGGCAGTTAGGAGTTGATGTTGCTAAAAGCTTTAAAGAATTTTCAGGGCTTTTAGTCGGAGGGCTGGAGCAAAGCTCAAAAGGCGTTTTAAACGCCTTAATGGCTCTTTTCGGCGGCTTGTCTTCAGCGCTCTTTATTTTAACCATTGCCTTCTTCCTTTCATTAGGCGACAGGGGTCCCGAGAAGTTTCTGGCCCTGGTTTTGCCCAAAAGATACGAAGAACAGATTATATCTTTTTTTGAGAAAGCCCAGACAAAGGTTGCCGGCTGGTTCGGCGCTCGGATTTTGGCCTGTCTTTTTGTGGGAGCAGCTTCCTTTATTGTTTTTTACATATTCGGCATAAAATATGCCCTTCTTCTGGCTCTTATCTCAGCTATTCTTAACTTCGTCCCGTATATAGGACCGTTGACTACAGCCGTGATATTGGTTATCTTCATTGCTGTTTCTTCTGGCTCATGGGTGGTGGTTTTTTATGTTTTATTGGCTGTTACTGCTATTCAGGCAGTAGAAAGCATGCTGTTAACTCCTCTACTGATGAAAAAAATGATTGACCTTCCGCCTGTGCTGGTTTTGATTGCCTTGCTGGTTGGCGCAAAAATATTCGGATTTTTGGGGATGATTTTTGCAGTGCCGCTTTTCGGGATTATCTTTGAGTTTATGAAAGAGTTTTTGGAAAAAAGGAGAGAGGGAATGTTAAATTAGATTTTTAATACAACAACAGAGATTATAACCGCCAGAACCTGGCTAGAAATTCTCCAAAAATTGGAGATTTTTTTATGCTTTAAAAAATGCACTTTTTCTTGATGGAATTTGTTATGCTTTTTTAATATGCTAATTTTTATAGCTGATTTTAAGAGAGTAAGCCCATCCGGCAGTATGGCAAAAAACGCGCAGATGTATATTATGGCCTGGCCGCCGGAAAGAAGGGAAATAATCAGGATGCCGGTTAAAAAATCCAGTAAGACAGCCAAAACCTGAGGCAAAGCCCTTTTCCATTGCTTTTTCTGTATATTTTCAATATTATACTCAACATGGGGAAAGAGATCTAAAAAATAGTGGCTTAAAAAAGCCGCAATAATGGCTACGGGAATGTTTTTGATGATATGTCCCATGGCTGCTCCGAAGAGCAGATGCACGAGTAAAATCATGGATTTTTGCTTTAAATTATGATAAAATTAGCTAATATTTAATTATACATCATGCATGGAGAAGTAGTTATTCCTAAAAAAATAGAATTGAAGAATTTGTATATCAAAGATAAACTTTCTACCTATAAAATTGCAGATATTTTTAATTGTGATCATAAAACTATTTACAGATATATTCGTTTATATGGTATTAAAACACGGCCGTTAAAGAGGGTGGCTATTGAAAAAGAAGATTTATATAATGATTATTTCAATAAAAAATTATCATTGGAGAAGATTTCAAAGAAATATAATTGTTGCGCTGTTACGGTTTTAGATAAAATGAAAAAATTTTCATTGAAACGGCGAACAATTTCTGAAACAAGCACAAAATATCCTAAGAAAGATTTTGATGGAAATGACAATCTTAAGGCATATATGGTAGGATTTAGAACAGGAGACTTGAGGGTCAGAAAAGTAAATAATTTACTTGATATAGGATGTGGCACTACAAAAGATGCTCAAATTGAACTTATCAAATCTATTTTCGAAAATTATGGTCCGGTTTTTTTAACAAAAAAAGATAAGAGAGGCGCTATGCACGTTGACTGTTCTCTTAATCAAACATTTTCTTTTTTATTGCCGAAACATAATAAAATTCCTTCTTGGATTCTAAACAAAAAGAGCAGTTTTTTAAATTTTTTAGCGGGATATACGGATGCTGAGGGCAATATTTGCATAAGTAATGGAAGAGCAAAATTTCGGATAAGAACATACGACAGAAAAATTCTTTGGCAAATTAACAAAAAATTAATAAGTTTTTCAATTGGGAGTTTATTCAAATTAGATAGAAAAGCGGGAATGAGAAAAAACGGAGTTTTGCAGAATAAAGATTGTTGGGGTATTACGGTAAATGACAGATTGTCGCTCTATAAAATTTTGTCATTATTAAAACCCCTATTAAAGCACGGTAAAAGAATAAATGATTTAAAAGCTGCGCTGATTAATGTAAAAAAAAGATTAAAAATTAAATAAATATGAAAAAGTTTTATATTACAAGCACGCTTCCATACGTTAACTCAGATCCTCATCTGGGTTTTGCCTTAGAAATTATACAAGCGGATGTTTTAGCAAGATATCACAGAAGCCTCGGGTATGATGTTTTTTTTAACACGGGCGTAGACGAGCACGGACTAAAGATTTACCGCAAAGCCCAAGAAAGCGAGATAGACCCTCAGGAGTATTGCAATATTTATGCCAAAAAATTTGATAATCTAAAAGAGGCTCTTAATTTGAGCTACAATAGTTTTGTACGCACGACCGATCCCCACCACATAAAATCGGCTCAGTATTTTTGGAATCTTTGTGATAAAAATGGGGATATCTACAAAAAGAACTATAAAATGAAATATTGCGTTGGGTGCGAATTGGAGAAAACTGATTCAGAACTCGTTAACGGCAAGTGCCCAATTCACCCCAATCAGGAAATAGAAATTATTGAAGAAGAAAACTATTTCTTCCGCTATTCAAAATATCAAGATAAGCTTTTGGGTTTCTACGAGAAGAATCCTGACTTTGTCGTACCATCTTCAAGATTAAACGAGATCAAACAGTTTACAAAAAAAGGATTAGAAGATTTTAGTATTTCTAGATTAAAAGAAAAGATGCCATGGGGGGTGCCGGTGCCAAATGACCCAAAACACGTAATATATGTTTGGTTTGATGCTTTGATAAACTATGCTTCTTCTTTGGGCTGGCCGGAAGAAGAAAAGAAGTTTAAAGATTTTTGGCCGGGCCTTCAGGTGGCAGGCAAAGATAATCTCCGCCAGCAGTCTTCTATATGGCAGGCAATGCTTTTGTCTGCAGGGCTGCCGAATTCAAAGCAGGTTTTTATCCATGGCTTTATTACCGTTAACGGCCAGAAGCTGTCAAAGTCGCTAGGCAATGTAATTGATCCGTTCGAATTGGTTAAAAAATATGGCACAGACGCCGTGCGTTATTATTTGCTGAGGGAAATTCTTCCAACAGAAGATGGTGATTTCACTTATGAAAAATTTGAGCAAAGATACAATTCTGATTTAGCTGGCGGTATCGGCAACCTTGTGGCAAGGACACTGGGGATAGCAGGCGAATTAAAGGCTAAAGATTCAAATCCCATAAAAAAGACTGCAGAAAAAGTTGAAGAGGTAAAAAAGAGCTATGAGTCAGCTATAAAAAAGTTTAAGTTTAATGAGGCGCTTTTTGCTGTCTGGGAGTTGATAAGCTATTGCGATAAATACATAAATGAAGAAAAGTTGTGGGAAACAAAGAAGCCGGAAGTAATAAACGATTTATTCTTTGCCATTAAAAAAATTGCTGTTTTGCTTGAACCGTTCTTGCCGGATACCTCAGCCAAAATTCAGCAGGCAGTTGAAACTCAAAAATCAGAAATCTTATTTCCAAGGATATAACCCGAGTGTATATTCCGCGTTTTTAGTGTAGAATTAAAAGTAGAACCTTTACTTCAATCAACAATACCGGCTTGCCGGAGGAGGAACTTGTGATTAAAATAATTCTCGGAATCTTTGTAGTGCTCATATTCGTCTACTGGCTTATAAGCGGAGAGACGAGATTTATCAAAAGAGACCATAACTGGTGGTTTCACCGGGAAAGAAAACGGCCGCGCAGATTTAGCAGAAAGAAAGGTTTGGATTTTGAGTCGTGAGGTCAGAGGCGCTTGCCACTTGACTTTTTTTTCAGTTTTGCTATAATATAACTAGGAGGATATGCTCTTTTTATCAAGCAAGAAGCTTGAGGAGCGACGACCCGTAGCAGGTTTTTTGAAAGGAGTGCATCAATGTTAGTTCTTTCCCGTAAGAAGAACGAGAGTATCGTCATTAACGACGACATCACCATCGTCGTTGTGGAAATCCGTGGGGACAAGGTTCGACTCGGAGTCGAAGCTCCCAAGGAGATTCCTGTTCACCGCCGTGAAGTGTTCGACGCGATTCATCGCAATGATCCGGCGCCGAGCAAGGTCAAAGAGCCGGAGGAGGAAGTGACTCGTCCGGACGAAGAGTTTCTCACAAGCGATTAGCTTGACAGGTTGAACACGATGTTCAGCTTCGCTTCTCGCCAGGCAGGATGCCACTCGCACCTGCCTCTTTTTTTACATTTTATGTTAAAATAACTTTATGTTAATTGATACTCACAGCCATTTAAACTTTAAAGCCTACAATAACGACAGAGATGAGGTTATACAACGGACTCAAAAAGAGCCCGTTATTTGCATTGATGTCGGAACAAAATATGAAACCTCGAAACGCGCAATTGAGCTGGCTGAAAAATATAAGGGGATTTATGCCGCCATTGGCATGCATCCGATTCACATCAAAACAGATTTACTGAAATTAAAACTGGATCCGGAAGAAGGCGCTTTTACCCCGTTTACAGAAGAATTTGATAGAGAGAAGTATAAAGAGCTGGCCAAATCAAAAAGAGTAGTGGCCATCGGCGAAATCGGATTAGACTATTATTACCGCCCGAAATCAAAAACCAAGCTGGAGTTATTCAAGCAAAATCAAAAACAGGTTTTTATAGAACAACTGGATCTGGCGCAAGAATTGGATTTGCCCGTTATTTTGCATTGCCGCATGGCTCACGAGGATTTATTGGAAATCTTAAAAGCAAAACCATCCAGAGGCGTTGTCCATTGTTTTACCGGTAGCTGGGAGCAGGCGCAAAGATATATGGATTTGGGATTTTATATCGGTATCAATGGGATAATCTTTAAGTTTAATATCGATGAAGTTATTAAAAAAGCGCCACTTGATAAGATTTTAGCGGAGACAGATTGTCCATACCTGACGCCACCAATGGCAGGAGTTGAAAGAAACGAGCCGATTTTTGTGAAACACATTGTCCAAAGGATAGCTGATTTAAGGGGTATGAGTTTTGACGAAGTGGCGGAGGCAACCGCCCAAAACGCCAAAAAGTTGTTTGGGATATAGGGGAAGACATTAAAAAACCGCCCTTGGGCGGTTTTTAGCTGTGAAGAAAAAAGGACTTCAAAAAATATATGGTTGTGTTATGATAGATGATAATTATATCGCTACGCTACGTAAACTTATGGCAAGGTATAATCCTAAAAAAATAGAGCCGAAATGGCAGAAAAAATGGTATGAGTCCAATGTTTTTGAGGCGCAGAACGGCTCTAAAAAGAAGAAGTTCTATCTTTTGGTTGAATTTCCCTATCCTTCCGGAGACGGATTGCATGTAGGCCACTGCCGGAGCTATACCGCCCTGGACGTGATTGCCCGCCAGAAAAGGATGCAGGGGTTCAACGTCATATTCCCGATCGGCTGGGATGCTTTTGGCCTGCCGACTGAGAATTACGCTATTAAAAAGAAAGTGCATCCATCGGTGGTTACCAAAAAGAACACTGATAATTTTCGGCGCCAGATGAAAAGCCTGGGCCTTTCTTTTGATTGGTCGCGCGAGGTAAACACTACAGACCCTAAATACTATAAATGGACCCAGTGGATTTTCTTGCAGCTTTTTAAAAATGAGTTGGCATATAAGGCAAAGATAGATATAAACTGGTGTCCTGCCTGCAAGATCGGTTTGTCTAATGAAGAGGTGGTTTTAGGTAAATGCGAAAGGTGCGGAGCAAAAGTTGAGAAAAAAGAAAAGGAGCAATGGATGATAAAGATTACAAACTATGCCGACAGATTAATTAAGGATTTGAATCCAGTTAATTATCTGGAAAAGATAAAAACGCAGCAGAAGGATTGGATCGGCGAAAGCCACGGAGCTTTGGTAAAGTTTCCGGTTGAAGGAATAGAAGAAGCCATTGAAGCTTTCACAACCAGGATAGATACCGTATTCTCCGGGACTTTTTTAATATTGGCCCCTGGTAATAGTTTTATCGACAGGCACAAGAATAAAATTGAGAATATCGATGAGGTGCTGCAATATCGCGAGCAGGCAAAAAGTGTTTCTGATATAGACAGGACGAATGAGGAAAAGGATGTCACGGGGGTGCAATTAAAGGGAATTACGGTGAGAAACCCCGCTACCGGAGAGGAGATGCCTGTCTGGACTGCTGACTTTGTTATGGAGCAGTATGGCACAGGCGCTGTTTTTGCCGATGCCCATGATAAAAGGGATTTTAAGCTGGCCAAGAAATACGGCATACCTTTGAGAACTTCTATCAAACCGGACGATGAATTGCTTGCTCAAAAAGTAAAAAACCTGGAAGAATGCTACGAAGGCGAGGGTACTCTGTATAATTCGGCGCAATTTGACGGATTATCCTCAGCTGAAGCCCGACCAAAAATCATTGCCTGGCTGGCGGTAAAAGGACTAGCCCAATTTAAAATAAGCTATAAACTGCGCGACTGGGTGTTTTCGCGCCAGCATTACTGGGGCGAGCCCATACCCATGATATATTGCCGCAAATGCGGGTGGCAGCCTGTGCCAGAAAAGGATTTGCCGGTAGAATTACCCAAAGTTAAAAAATACAAGCCTACGGACACCGGCGAATCGCCCTTATTATTGATTAAGAATTGGGTTAATGTAAAATGCCCCAAATGCAAAGGAGAAGCCCAAAGAGAAACAGACACGATGCCCAACTGGGCCGGCTCTAATTGGTATTTTCTGAGATACTGCGACCCGAAAAACAACAGAGAACTAGCCAGTAATAAATTATTGAGATACTGGATGCCGGTGGACTGGTATAACGGCGGAATGGAGCACACGACTCTGCACCTTCTGTACTCCCGTTTTATCTTTAAGTTTTTGTGGGATATAGGGGCAGTTCCCGAAGCAATCGGTTCAGAGCCTTATCAAAAAAGAACTTCCCATGGGATGGTTTTAGGAGAAAAAGGGATAAAGATGTCAAAATCCAAAGGTAATGTGATTAATCCCGACGTAGTTGTAAAGCAATATGGGGCAGACACATTGAGGATTTACGAAATGTTTATGGGGCCGTTTGAACAGATGATTCCCTGGGATACCAAGGGCGTTATTGGAGCCAAAAGGTTTTTGGATAAAGTTTATAAATTGGCGCAGATAAAAGCGGTTGAAGCCAGTGATGAAAAGTTGAAGAAGCTTCTCCACAAGACAATTAAAAAAGTCGGGGATGACATTGAATTGATGAAATTTAATACTGCTATTTCCTGTCTGATGGGATTTACCAATGCTTGGCAGGCTTCCATGGCCGGCCTGGATAAAAATGATTTGGCGGATTTATTAAAAATCCTGAGTCCTTTCGCGCCCCACCTGACTGAGGAATTATGGCTTTCATCCGGTTTTAAGAATTTGTGCTGTATTCAGAAGTGGCCGAAGTATAATCCGAAATTAATTGAAGAGGAAAAAATACTGCTGATAGTACAGGTAAACGGCAAAGTTCGTGATAAAATAGAAGTTGACTCTGGTATCAGCCAAAAAGAAGCTGAGAAGCTGGCTTTGAAATTAGAAAAAATTAATAAAATAATAGGAGAAAGCGAAATTAAGAAAATAGTGTTTGTGCCGAATAAACTAATTAACATTGTCGCATGAAAAAGATTTTGTTAGGAGATGAGGCCATTGTCCAAGGCGCCTTGGAAGCAGGCGTAGATTTTGTTTCCGGATACCCCGGATGCCCTTCGGCTGAAATAGGGGAGGAGTTTTTCAAAGTTGCTAAGGCCAACGGAATTTACGCCGAATGGTCAACCAACGAGAAGGTTGCCTTGGAAGCGGCTATCGGCGCCAGCTTTTCGGGATTAAAGTCGCTGGTAAATATGAAGAGCTTCGGCGCCAATGTTTGTTCCGACTCATTGCTTCCCCTGGTATATACCGGGACTAAAGCAGGGATGGTTATTGTTGTGGCTGATGATCCTTCCTGCCACAGTTCGGCCCAGTCAGAGCAGGATTCAAGGGGTTATTCTTATCTGTCCCACATCCCCATGCTGGAGGTGGCAGACCCGCAGGAGTGCAGAGATTTTACCAAGCTGGGTTTCGAGCTTTCAGAAAGATTTAATATCCCTGTTTTGTTAAGGATAACCACCCGGGTTGCCCACCAGAGGGCGCCGGTTGAGTTTAACAAAGTTGATGGTAAATCACAGAAAATTGGAGAGTTTGTTAAAAATACGCATCAATTTTCAACTATGCCTCCTAGGGTGATGGAAATGAAAGAAGAGCTTTTAGACAAGCTGGAAAAGATAAAGAACTATGCGGAAAAAGCCAAGATCAACAAGATCGTCGGCAAAGCCGGCGCTAAAATAGGAGTTGTGACATCAGGCATTTCATATCTGCATGTTATGGAATCTATGGAAACGCTGGGAATTGACTTGCCGGTTTTAAAGATAAATTTGTTTTATCCTCTGACAGATAAAGCTGTTTCAAGTTTTATCAAGAATTTTAAAAAGGTTTTGATTGTTGAGGAGCTGGAAGGCTATCTGGAAAAAGAAATAAATGCTATTGCCAAAGATGTAAATCCGAAACTGCAAATTTTCGGCAAAAATCTGCTGCCTATAACCGGCGAGCTGGACGCAGAGAAAGTTTGCCTGGCCTTGGCCAAAATTACAGGCAAAACATTTAAAGCCAATACAGCAAAAAAAATATCTTTGCCAAGAAGGACCGCCAGGCTGTGCGAAGGATGCCCCTACTGGCTTGTATTCCCTGTTTTAAAGAGGATTGCTCCGGATGCAATCTTCGGCGGAGATATTGGCTGTAATATGATAGCCGGCCTGGCGCCTCACAGCATGCACGATTATCTGTTTTCCATGGGCGCTTCACTGGGCATATCGCACGGAGTCAAAAAATCCACCAACCAAAAAGTTATTTCTCTGATGGGCGACGGGACATTTTTTCATGCAGGTATGCCGGCCCTGGTTAATGCCGTTTATAACAAATCAAATCCATTAGTTGTTATTTTGGACAATAGGATTACTGCTATGACCGGACATCAGCCCAATCCCGGCATGGGAAAAACCGGCATGGGCGATGATACCGAGGAATTGAAGATAGAGGAGATAGCCAAAGCTTGCGGAGTAAAGCATATAAAGGTTTTAGATCCCGTGAACGTTAAAGAATTTGAAGATGCGGTTAAAGAGTTTTTAGACAAAGAAGAGGTATCAGTTATAATCTGCCGGCGCATCTGCGCGTTATTAGCTAAAAGGCAAAAAAATGGATAAGACATTCAATATTGTTATTTCAGGCGTTGGCGGCCAGGGTGTTATCACCTTGCTTTCTTTGATAGACGAGGCGGCTTTTATTGAAGGATATGATATAAAATCATCTGAACTACATGGTCTTTCACAGAGGGGCGGAAGCGTAGAAGTGCACGTAAGGTTCGGCAAAAAAGTGCATTCGCCCTTAATTGCCCCTGGCTCAGCTGATATTGTAATATCATTGGAAATGCTGGAGGGATTGCGTGAACTGATAAAAGCAGGGAAAAACACAAAATTCTTAGTCAATGAATATTGCCTGCCCTTTCAAGGGTCGTTAACCAAAGAAGAGATAAAGAGCCATTTTGCGGAAATAAAAGACCGGCTATACCTGGTGGCCGCTTCGGAGATTTGCAAGGAAAAATTGCAGAATGAAGTGGTGAGCACGCTTTATCTCTTGGGGTATGCCGTGAATAAAAAACTGATTCCGATAAAAAAAGAGTCGGTTATAAAAGCCATAGAGAGCATAGTGCCGGAAAAATACCGCGAATTAAATATTAAAGCGTTTGAACTCGCCTATGATAAATAGAGTTGTAGTAGCTGCGGCGGGCCAAGGGACCCGTATGATGCATTTAACCAATAACAAGCCCAAGCACCTGATCAATGTCCAGCAAAGGCCATTCCTCTCTTACCTCTTGGATAATCTGTTGGAAGCAGGGTATAAAGATATTATTATAGTAGTCGGCTACAAAGAAGAGCTGATGAAGGATTTTCTGGATGATTATAAGCAATGCTTGAAGAATAAGAAATGTGACATCGGGCTGGTCAGCCAGTACGAAATTTTGGGGTCGAAAGAAAAAGAATACGGGACCGCTTGTCCGTTAAAATGCGTCAAAGATACTGTGGGGAAAGATAGTTTTGTTTATCTCAACGGAGATAATCTTTATTCTGTGAAAGACCTGAAAGCAATGAATATAGACGATAACTATAACTATGTGGCGGGGTTGGAACACGACCATCCGGAGAAATACGGAGTTCTTATAACAGACGACGGTTTTTTAAAGGAAATAAAAGAAAAGCCAACGGAATTTTATGGCAATTTAATCAATTTGGGCCTGTATAAATTTACCTCTGAAGTTTTTGATAAAATATCAGAAATTAAGAAATCATCAAGAGGAGAATATGAGATAACAGACGTAATTTCTTTGCTGGCCAAAGATAAAAAAGTAAAAGTTAAAAAGATAGAGGACTACTGGCTGGATTTTGGCAACCCGGCTGATGTAATAAAACTTTCAAATTTTATAAAAAATGGAGGTTGTAAAAAAGTCGCAAGCGGCAAAAAATAAGGCAATCAAAGTTTTATTGGAAGGAGGCCTTGTTATTTGCCCCACTGATACTGTTTATGGGTTTTTGGCTGACGTAGCCAATAAAAAAGCAGTTGAAAATATATATAAAATAAAAAAAAGGCCAAGGTCGAAACCCCTGCCTGTTTTTGTAAAAGATTTTAAAATGGCGGAGGAGTTGGCAGAGATTAACGGTGAGCAGAAAAAGATATTAAAAAAATATTGGCCAGGAAAGTACACATTCATTTTAAAATCAAAAAGAGAAGGGACAATTGCTCTGCGTATCCCAAGATACAAGTTTTTGAACGATTTATTAAAAAAGATAAATAAACCGCTGGCGCAAACATCAGTTAATATTTCTGGCCAACCGGCTCTGGTAAAAATAGCGAATATAGTGAGCCAATTTAGAAGGTCAAGATTTTCACTGCTTATAATCGACGCCGGAGATTTGCCAAAAAACAAGCCATCGGCCATAATTGATTTAACAAATGATAAAATTAAAACTTTAAGAAAATAGTATGGCAAAGTTAAAAAAACAGGACCCTAAAGTTTATGCGGCTATGGTTGGCGAACTGAAGCGCCAGCAGGAGGGCATGGAGCTGATTGCTTCGGAAAACTATGTCTCGCAAGCTGTTTTAGAGGCGCTGGGCTCGGTATTTACCAACAAGTATTCCGAAGGGCTGCCCGGCAAGCGTTATTACGGCGGGCAGACTTACACAGATGTTGTTGAGAGCTTGGCTATTGAAAGGGCCAAAAAGATATTTGGCGCCGAGCACGTTAATGTGCAGCCGCTTTCCGGAGCGCCGGCTAATATGATTGTATATAGCGCTGTTCTAAAACCCGGAGATACGGTTCTGGGAATGGACCTATCTCATGGCGGCCACCTGACTCACGGCCATCCGGTAACGCTTTCAGCTAAAATCTACCGCTTTGTCAGATACAAAACCGATGCTTCAGGCAAAATTGATTATGAGCAATTGGAAAAAATGGCAATCCAGGAAAAACCAAAGCTTATCTTAGCCGGTTTTTCTGCTTATACAAGACAGCTTGATTACCAAAAATTTAAAGATATTGCGCAAAAAGTCGGAGCCACAACAATGTTTGATATCGCCCACATAGCAGGGCTGATTGCAGGCAAAGCCATACCCAATCCTGTTCCGTATTTTGATATTGTTACAACCACAACCCACAAGACCCTGCGCGGCCCCAGAGGGGGAATGATAATGTGCAAGCAGCAGTTTGCAGAGGCCATAAATAAGGCTGTTTTCCCGGGCTTCCAGGGGGGGCCGCACATGAATAATATTGCTGCCTTGGCAGTGGCTTTAGGCGAAGCATTAAAGCCATCGTTCAAGGCTTATGCAAAGCAGACTATAAAGAATGCCAAGGTTTTAGAGCAGGAGCTTAAAAAATACGGATTCAAGCTGATGTTCGGCGGTACGGACAACCACATGGTTTTAGTGGATGTTTTTTCCAGCAAAGGAATTACCGGAAAAGAAGCGGAAAAAGCCCTGGATGAAATCGGCATTACAGTGAATAAAAATATGATACCCGATGATTCAAGAAAGCCGATGGACCCAAGCGGGGTGCGCATCGGAGTCCCTGCCATAACAACCCGTGGCATGAAAGAAAAAGAGGTAAGGATTATAGCCGGCTGGATTAATCAGGCGATAAGCAATTACAATGATAAAGAAATGCTGACTAAACTTCATAAAGACGTAATTAAGTTTTGTAAAAAGTTTCCTTTGCCGAAATAACATGAATTTAGATTTATATTTATTTAATTCAATAAATCAATTTGCCGGTAAATGGGCTTGGCTGGATTATCTGGCAATGTTTTTTGCCCAATATTTTGAATATTTTTTGCTTCTGGCTTTGCTTTTGTTTTTAGCGGTTAATTTCAGGAAGTATTGGCGCATGGCGCTGGAAGCAATTGTCGCAGCTGTCTTCACAAGATTTGTATTGGCAGAAATTATCCGCTGGCTGTGGTTCAGGCCAAGGCCTTTTATAGTAGAAAACTTTATTCCTTTAATAGACCAAAGTCCAAAGGAGGGAGCTTTCCCGTCGGGTCATGCTTCTTTCTATTTTGCATTATCCACCATAGTATATTGTTATAATAAAAAAGCCGGCATTCTGTTTTATATCGCCAGCTTTTTAATTGTCATCTCCCGTGTCTTTGTCGGCATTCACTGGCCATTAGATATTTTGGCCGGAGCTGCGCTGGGCATCTTAATGGGCTGGCTATTGAATAAGTTGTTCAGGAAGTACGCCCATAAAATTATTAAGGGATACAATAATTGATATGAAAGTAATATTTTTGGGAGTTGGCGAGGCATTTGATGAAAATTACCCAAACAATTCAGCACTGGTTCTAACTGAAAAAACATCTCTAATGATTGATTGTGGAGACTCGGCAGTCAGGCAATTGTGGAAATTTAATAAAGGCGACCATAATTTGGTCGATGCCCTTTATATTACCCATCGCCATTCGGACCATTTGTTTGGTTTGCCTGCGATGTTGGGCAGGTTTCACGAGGAAAAAAGGACAAAACCGTTTACAATTATCTGCACAAAAGCTTTGCATAATGATGTAAAGGTGGCGGCGAGCTACGCATATAAGGGGCTGGGAACAGATTTTCCCTTTAAGCTGAATGTAATAGAGATTGAAGATGGGCAAAGCATTGAATTTCAAGATTTGAAATTATTGTTTGCTTTAACCCGGCACTCCACGCCGGTTGTGGCTATAAAGGTGGAACACGGCGGGAAAAGTTTTTGCTATTCCGGAGACGGAATGTTTTCTCTGCGCGAGGGATTCTATCAGGGACTAGATTTGCTAGCTCAAGAGACATATTTATATGACAAAGAGATTATCGGTCACGCTTGTGTCACTGGGGCAGTAAAATTTGCTGGAGAAAACGGCATCAAAACACTGGCTTTAGTGCACCTCAACAAACATTTCAGGAAAAATGATCTGCCTGGCGTCAGAAACAAGATAAGAAGCGACAAGGTAAAAATTATAATTCCCGAGCCCATGGACGAATACAATCTGTAAAACAAAAACGAGGTCTGACCTCGTTTTTTTTTGTTATGTGCCGAGGGAGGGACTTGAACCCTCAAGAGCTTGCGCTCACGGCATTTTGAG